>JADFXS010000336.1 GCA_015233515.1 Deltaproteobacteria bacterium
AGTCTGACCAAGGTAAGCAGTTACTTAATAAAATAACAACATTTGTCAATTACGGCAGCGGCAACGGTACCGGGGGCGATTCCGGCGGCGGTTCTTCCGGAGGCTGTTTCATCGCCGCACTTTTTTGACATTTATAGTACCTGACCCGCTGCCGCGCGACAGGTTATGGCGAAAAGAAACGTTGAAGCTCCTCGCAGTGAGCCGCGAGGAATATTCGACATGTAGTGATTCTGGATAAATTTCTCATTTTGAATCCTGATCAAATCGGTTCTAACCGGGCAGGAGTAACGAGTAGATTTATATACATTTAACCCTAACTTTTAAAAGCGGTTATAATCAAATATCATCCTCCGATTTTTAACTTCCTGGCGCTGAGTTGCCTCATTCCATATTTATATATTTTGTTCCGAAACCTTGAACATTTATATTGAAAATGATAATAAAAATAATGATTAGGTTCGATTTTCATTCATGAACAGATAAACCTAATCAAACAGCTCCTTAGAAGGAACGGTAGAATATGTTCTTTGTAAAAGCTCCCCGCACGGTCGGCTTGATCTTTCTATTGAGCTGCCTGGCCTGGGCCATGGTGCTCATCATCCCCGAAAGGTCCCTGGCCACAACCTACCCGGTGACCACCGCCGCCGATGATTTTTCGGACGCGGGCTCAATACGGAACATCGTCAGTATATTATCCCCCGGCGATATTATTACTTTCAGCATAGCCGGCCCCATAATCCTGACCGACCCCAACCCTCTGCTTATCAATTCGTCGGATATAACCATCACCGGTCCAAACAGCGGTTTGACCATTAATGGAGGTGGTGCGACCACTATTTTCAAGGTTATGTCAAACGCCGCAGCGACTATCTCCAATTTGACCATTCAAAACGGCAGACATTCCGGCGCGGCCGGCGCGACCGGGGGCGGTGGCATAACCATTGAAGCCTTAGGCTCGCTCACCTTGAATAATTGCGTCGTCAGCGGAAATACCACTGATAGCAAAGGCGGCGGGATTTACAGCGAAGGCCGGCTCACCGCCGCCAACTGCACCTTCAGCGGCAACAATGCCACTGCCGGACCGGGCGGCGGAATCTATAACGCCGGTACCCTCAATCTCACCAACTGCACGATCAACGGCAACAGCAGCACTTCCGATGTCGGGGGGGGCGCGGCCAACGACGGCACGCTCAGCGCCACCAATTGCACCTTCAGCGGCAACACGACCAATAGCAAAGGCGGCGGCGTGGCCAGTCAGGGCACGATGACCTTGACCAATTCTACCATCACCAATAACACCGATAGCAGCGGAACGGCCGCCGGACTCTATCAATTCGGAGCCGCGCCCAGCGCCTCCCTGCTGAACAACATTATCGCCGCGAACACCGGGGGTGATAACGTCAAAGCCATCAGCGGAACCTTGACTTCACGCGGGTATAATATAGTGGGCGAAAACACCGGCGGATATTTTATCGCCACGGATATCATCAATAATAATCCAGTGTTAGGGGCGCTGGCCGGCAACGGCGGACCAACCAAAACTCATGCCTTGCTGGACGGCAGCCCGGCCATTGACGCCGGCACCTGCACCGGCGCGCCCGCCACGGATCAGCGCGGTGTAACCAGACCTCAGGTCGGGAAAGGCACCGGCACGGCGCTCTGTGACATCGGCTCCTTTGAGAAAGAATCCGTCATATCGGGAAAGGTCAACGCCCCGCCGGCGCCGAACTATCAGTGGGTCGCGGCCTTGAGATCCGCCGGGTCGATTCCGATCACCCTCAGCGGGACCGACTGGGACGGCGATGCCATCTCATATGAAATTGTCTCCAATCCGGCCCATGGAACCCTCAGCGGGACCCCACCCAACCTGACTTATACTTATAGCTCGACGGAACGGGACGCCACGGATTCTTTCAAGTTCAAGGTCACCGCCGGCGTTTACAGCCGGACAGGCGTGGTGGATGTGGAGTTTTTCCTGGCCACGCCGACCCCGGTCCCTGCCGCGGCCCACGATCAGAATGTCACGACCATCGTCAACCAGCCCGTCAACCTAACTTTGACCAGTTCCGATTGGAATAATCGGTCAGTGAGTTACACCATCGTGACCGCCCCGGCCCATGGGACTTTATCGGGCACTGGGAATGCTCAGACCTATACCCCCACCGCGGCTTATACCGGTTACGATTATTTCACTTTCAAGGCTGATAATGGGACCGGCCGAACCACTATTGGACGAATCAATATGATGATCGGCATAGGCGCCTGGCCGCCGGTGGCGGTGGTTACCGGGGTAAGCGACGCCGATGGTTCAAGTTGGAATGGTTCCGGCTCCTACGACCTGCGCGGAGACTCCTTGACGTATTCGTGGACCTGTGGTGCCGACAGCAGCACGTATAATTGCAGCATGACCAATACCGACCAGCCCATAGCGGTTTTTCACCGCGATAATGTTAAGGCCGGTGGTCAGGTTACTTATACTGTCAACTTACAGGTGACCAATTCAAGCAAAACCACGAGTTTGGCGGTTAGCAACCAAGTCTCGTTTCCGGCGGCCGGCTTTTGGCACACGGTCCTCCTGCTGATTTTTTGCGTCCTCTTGGGTATCTGGGCTCACCGCAAAATGCGGCCGTCCCGAATTTGAAACCATTGAATAATCCTTGCGGAGAGGAAATAAAAGTGGATCGACTCATTGGAAAATCGTCGCAAACATCGGGCCAGGCCCAAATTCCAAGCCATCTTCCTGATCTTTTTAGATGCCTCTTAACCAAGCGCCGTTGGACCGCGGGCGCATTGAGTATAATCCTTGCCGGCATTCTACTCTGGCCCGGACCGAATATGGCGATAGGGGCCCAGGCGGCGAATTTTTCCTGTTCTTCCATCCCAAGCTATAGCTATACCCTCTATTATAACACCGTGGATGACCTGCTTTCCCAGATTCAAAGCACGGGCTTGCCTCTGATCAACGGTTTCAATCCGCAAACCGATGCCGTTTATTGTTACACTAATTATCAAGGCTTGCCGATGACCTTGAGCTCGGCTGCCAATTCATCGAATTTGTTATGTGAAATACCTGCGTTAGGCATCAGCCAGACCTTTACCGGCGCGTCAAGGAGCGTTGCCGCGACCAATCTACAGGCTTATATTCAGTCTGACCAAGGAAAACAGCTACTTAGTCAAATATCGACTTTTGTCGCTTACGGAAGCGGCAACGGAACCGGGGGTGATTCCGGCGGCGGTTCTTCCGGAGGTTGTTTCATCACCACGCTTTTTTGATATTTATAGTACCTGAGCCGCTGCCGCGCGGCAGGTTATGGCGAAAAGAAACGTTGAAGCTCCTCGCAGTGAGCTGTGGGGGATTTTCGACATCTAAGGAACGAGAACATCTTAATTTTTGTTCGTACACCGCCACAAGTTGCCGGGAATGTGCTCGCTGTCATATTCACTTGCTGTCATTTCGACCGAAGGGAGAAATCTCCGTTATTTTCACGGAAGGCCCATTGGCATTAGAGATTTCTCTTCGCGGCTTGCGCCGCTCATCGAAATGACACTATGCGCCTCGTTGGGAGGCAAGTTAGAGCAATTTGAAACGGCCTCGAAGTGTTGTTTCTTAGGAGTGATTCTGGATAAATTTCTCGTTTTGAATCCCGATAAAACCGTCTCTTACCCGGCAGGAATAACGGAGAGATTTATTTACATTTCACCCGAACTTTTAAAAACGGCTGTAGTCGAATATCATCATCCGATTTTTACCGCCCAGGCGCTGATTTGACTCATTCCATATCTAAATATTTTGTTCCGAAACCTTGACCCATTATACTGAAAATGGTAATATAAAGCGATAATTAGGTTCT
>JADFXS010000337.1 GCA_015233515.1 Deltaproteobacteria bacterium
ACGAGCGTTGCAGCCAGGAGTTACGTGCCTCGGTGCCCGCAAGTGGTGAATTAGGTATACAGCCCCGGTCAAAGTCGGCACGTTGTTTTGCTCAATGCAATTTAGCCAGGATTCTGACTCGATAGGTGTCGATGATCACGGCCACGACGATGATAATTCCAGTCACCATCTGCCTGGCAAAATCGCCCATGCCCAAAAGCAGAAGACCGTTATTCAAGACCCCCATGATGATGGCGCCGAGAAACGTCCCGATCAGCGACCCTTTACCGCCGCTCATGCTTGTTCCGCCGATAACCACGGCGGCAATAGCGTTCAATTCGAAACCGGCGCCGAGAATCGGACTGGCGATGTTCAAGCGGAGCATATACATGATGGCCGCAATACCCACGCAAGCTCCGCAGAGAGTGAACGCGGCGACTTTATAAAAAGCGGTATTGTGTCCCGAAAGCCGGACGGCTTCCTCGTTGTTGCCGATCGCATAGATCATCCGGCCGAAAACGGTCCAACGCAGGATAAAATCACCGATAAAGACAATAACCAGGGCGATGATAAAAATGATCGGTAACCCGAAAATATTCATGGTGCCAAAATGGTTGAAGGCCTCCGGAAACATGAAGATCGTCCTTGAATTACTTACATCGAGGGCCGCTCCGCGAGCGATGTTGAGCATACCCAGGGTGACGACGAAAGAATGAATTTTCCAGTATTCGGAAACGAATCCATTGAATAACCCGCAGAGGCCGCCCATGGCGATGCTGGCCATCACCGCCAGAAAAACGGCCAAGGGAACCGCCAGGGCCTGATTGGTGATGATCAAACCGGCCACGACCGTGGCCAGGGCTAACACCGACCCTACGGAAAGATCGATTCCGCCCAGAAGTATGACAAAGGTCATGCCCACCGAAATGACCGTATTGATGCTGAACTGGGTGAATATATTGGTCAGGTTGGCGTATGACGCGAACCGGGGCGCTAAAAATGAAAAAAGGATGCAAATAATGACCAGCGCCAGCCCGATACCTGCCTCTCGCAACATCAGATACAGTATTCTTTTCGCACCCATGACCCAGACCTTGATTCGCTAGTTAAGATGGTTGATATATTCTTGATAAGCCAGTGACAAAATAGTCTCCTGATTGAATTCGGGCCGCTCCACCTCGCCGGATATCTTGCCGTTGGAAAAGACCAGGATTCGATGACAAATACCCAACAATTCCGGTAAATCAGAGGAAACGATGATGATGCCTTTACCCTGCGCCGCCAGTTTCCAGAGAAGCAGATATATCTCGTATTTGGCGCCGACATCTATGCCGCGGGTAGGTTCGTCGAAAATGAGGACTTCCGTGTCGCGGAAAAGCCATTTAGCCAGAACGATTTTCTGTTGATTGCCTCCGGACAGGTTCCTGACCAGTTGATGAATCGAAGGCGTCTTGATCCAAAGCTCCTTGATCAGATTTTCGGAAACTTCTTTTTCGATTGATTTTTTTATTAAGCCATATTTCGAAACTCGCGGTAAATCGGTGATAGTGATGTTCATGAAACAAGGCATTTCCAGAATCAGTCCTTGATTTTTCCGATCTTCCGTCAGCAGACAAATACCATTTTCGACCGCCTCGGTGGGGTTTCTTATAATTATCTCCCGCCCCTTGAAAAATATCCGACCACCAGCTTTCTTATCCGCGCCAAAGATAGCCCTCATGGTATCCGTTCGACCCGATCCCACCAAACCAGCGACTCCCAGCAACTCTCCAGCCCGCAGGTTGAACGAAACCTGGTTGCGGTTACCTTCAAATTGCAAATCCTTGACTTCCAGGAGAACTTGTTGGGGTTTTATCCGGTCGTCAAAGGGATAGCTTTCGGCCATGGATTTCCCGACCATCATGGTGACGATTTCCGGAATCGTCACGTCTTTGGCCGCGCAGGTGGACACCTTGATCCCATTACGAAGAACCGTGACCCGGTCGCCGATCTCGAATATCTCTTGCAGGTGGTGGGAAATATAGATAATGGTGACTCCTTCCGCCTTCAATCGTCTGATGATTTTGAAAAGCGTCTCGATTTCCTTTGAGGTCAAAGTCGCCGTCGGTTCGTCCAGAATGAGCACTTTGCTTTCGCTGGAAAGGGCTTTGGCGATTTCGATGAGTTGCATCTGAGCCACACCCAACAATTCCAGCGAGGTTTTGGGCGAAATGTCCAAACCCACCAAGTCAAGGAGTCTGGCCGTCCGTTGGTATAAGGTTCGAAAATCGACCAAGCCCCAGCGCTTGGGCAGTTTTTCAAAGAATATATTTTCGGCGACGGACAAGTAGGATAGAAGGTTGAATTCCTGATAGACAACTCTAATGCCGGCTCGAATCGCATCAATGGGGGTTTGCGGTGCATATTTCTCGCCCAGATAAGTCAGGCTGCCCTGGTCAGGGAAATAGATGCCGCAAAGAATCTTGATCAGGCAGGATTTTCCGGCGCCGTTTTCGCCGACGAGGACATGAACTTCTCCTTGCTCAATATCCAGGTCCACATGATCAAGGGCCGTCACCCCGGGAAAAAATTTGGTTATCCCCTTCAGTTCCAAGATATTCCGGCTGTTGATCATTTTGATGGCCGCCAAACTTCGAATTCAAGTGTGGATGGAAAAGACAGTTCCACGGTAACACTCATGCCGGCCTGGGCGCCGGCACAACGAAGCATGAAAATGCTTAAATATAATATGGACCATGCGACATACTCCGATAAATATGGAAAAAGAAGTAGTTTTTTCCCTGGTTCCCAAGCTCCAGCTTGGGAACCGCTTTTGAGGGAAGCTGGAGCTTCCCGGCTTTTCCTAGCTCCCAAGCTGGAGCTTGGGAGCTAGCTGGAACTCATTACCTAAATGCGGCGTTGTCAAGACCACCATTTTCATATTAGCTGACTGTCTCTTCCATCGTGGTTGAAGCTCCCCGCAGCAAGCCGCGGGGATTGAATTCGCCTGCATGCACAGTTTATTTCAGGTCATCTTTGGTGATAAGTTTAACCGGTGTCTTTTGCCAACCGGAAAGTTTTTCGCCTTTGAGGATTTTAAAGCCGACTTTAATGGCATTGGCCGCCATCTCCGGACCAAACTGGTCGACAGTAGCCAGGATTTTATCGTCTTTGATTAATTTTTGCACCGCCCCGATATTATCAAAGCCGACAATCTTGATATCTTTACGTCCGGCGGCGGCCACGGCTTTCTCCACGCCCAGGGCCATGGAATCGTTGGCGCACATGATTCCTTTGACATCCGGGAACTTGGTCAGGAGGTTGGTCGTCAAAGTATTGGCTTCTTCAGTTTCCCAATGAGCTGTTTTTGAATCCAACAAATTGAGGTTGAATTTCTTGACCGACTTCATGAATCCTTCTTTTCTTTGTTTGGCATTGTCCGCTCCGGGATTGCCTTCGATGATGATAACCTTAGCTCCCTCTCCCAAGGTTTTACCCAAGTAATCGCCGACCAGTTCGGACCCGGCGGCGTTATCCGGCCCGACAAAGAGGAAATCTTCCGGCAATTTCGCCTCTTTCAAAGCTTTTTTATCCAGGGTGACATCGAAGTTCACTACCGTAATCCCGGCATCCACGGCTTTTTTAACCGAAGCGACCATGCCCACCGAGTCGGCCGGGGCGACCACAATCAGGTCGACCTTTTTAGTGATGAAATTCTCCATGGCGCTGACCTGGGTATCGATGTCGGTCTCGGAATTCATTCCCACGGGTATTAATTGGAAAGTTCCATCCTGGGTGGCGAATTTCCTGGCGCCTTCTTCCATGGTTTTGAAGAATTCGTTTGCCAGTGATTTCATGACCAGACCGACGACCGGCTTGTCCGCGGCCAGG
>JADFXS010000338.1:0-1909 GCA_015233515.1 Deltaproteobacteria bacterium
GATACTCCGATTTTGCCAAAAAGCGAAAAAGACTGTTTCCGGGGATATGGTAAGGGATCGGCCAAGGTCTTCGTTAGTACCATGTTTTGATTTTTTTTCTCTTGTTATGGTGACGCGAACATCCTTGGTTTCCTTAAGGGAAACGGCTAGAATTGATCAAGTAAATTGATCGCGACCCTAAACGTATCGAAATAATGTTTATTTGCCGCACTTGACACAAATTTTGTGGAATAAGATAATAATATCATGAAAAACGTAACCATATCACTTGAAGAGGAGGTCCTCCGCTGGGCCAGGATCAGGGCCGCGGAGCAGGATACCAGCCTTTCGCGACTGGTCGGTGAATTGCTGCGGGATAAAATGATGGAGAACGAAAATTATTTAGCGGCAATGAATAGCTATCTGGCTCTGTCGCCAAAACCTTTGAAAAAAAACGGCGACAAGTATCCTCCCCGCGAAGAACTCCATGACCGCAACCATCTTCGTTGACACCAATGTTCTTGTATACAGCCGCGACGCCTCGGAACCTGACAAGCAAAAGCACGCCATAAGATGGATGTAGCGGCTTTGGCGCACTCAGATGGGGCGGCTCAGCTTTCAGGTTTTGCAGGAATACTACGTGACCGTCACCTCGAAGCTAAATCCCGGCTTAGATCATCAAACGGCCCGAAAGGACGTTCGGGCGTTTTTGGCATGGCGTCCTCTGCCGGTTGATGCTCGCGTCATAGAAGGCGCCTGGGAGCTGCAAGACCATTTCAAACTGTCGTGGTAGGATGCCTTGATTGTCTCCGCGGCACTAGTATGCAACTGCCGATACCTTCTTACGGAAGACCTGCAAGAGGGTCAAAAATTTGGTGCCGTCGAGGTAATAAATCCTATGCACTATAAGCCGGAGGCGATACTAACCTGAGAGCGACTCAAATTAGGGTAGACTTGACTGGACCGGCCTTGCCTCTGATACATTCCGGCGTCATCGGCCAATTGAGCACCATTTGTAGATTGGATGAAAAATCTGCAAGTCCGTTTGGATTCAGAAGTATGTGTGTTTATGGACGGGATTGCTCTTTGATGACGATTACGCGCCGGGTTTCCGAAGTGATCTTGACCCGATCATCCACGCAATACCCGGCAATCCAGACCAGGTGATTTTGATCGACGATCAAGGGGACTTTCGAACGTTGCCAGGCCGGAACCCGGCGGTCGATGAAAAAATCGGATAGTTTCTTGGCGCCGGTCAGGCCGAGGGGCCTGAAACGATCACCGGAGCGCAGGGAACGCACCATCAGCGGAAGGACAACCCGATCCAGGTCCATGGTCGCGGTGCGGGGATCGTTATGTTTGGGACTCCGGTCAGCGGTCCAATCCAGTATTTCCGCGTCCAGAGAGATATTCAGCTCCGGAATCACAGTCCGTCCGGGAATGGCTAGCGTATAGGAAAAAGATGGAGGTGGACCGGGCCGGGGCGGACCGATGACCAAACGCCGTCCTTCCACGCCGGCCACCAGCCCGGCCGGGAGGTTGGTCCGGCGGCCGCCCGGTCCCCTAGTCAGGTCGATCACCGCGTCCACATGGGTCATGGTCAGGCTCCGGGTGGCTCCGGTCAGGTCTTCGATAACCGCGCGGACCAGACGTCGGGCCATGGCCGGTTCCAAGCGACGAAAGGCGCGCAAATCCAGGCTGATCCGATCCCCGGTTCGATGCCAATCCAGATGGCCGACGGCTTCGCGGACCAGGTCGGCCCAAACCGCCTCCTCGTCGCGAAGCAGATGCGCGGTCCGCAACAAGGCCTCATCCACCGCCGGATTGAATTCCTTCTTCAACCAGGGCAACAAGGCATGCCGAACGCGGTTGCGAAAAAACCGAAGGTCCTGGTTACTGCTGTCTTCCACCCAGGTCAAGCCTTGACCTG
>JADFXS010000338.1:1934-3844 GCA_015233515.1 Deltaproteobacteria bacterium
CGCCGACGGAAGCTTAGAAGCGGCCGGATAATGGCTTGACGGCGAGGCGGAATGCCGGAGAGGCCTTCCGGCCCGGCGCCGCGTAACAGATTCATGAGAACCAGTTCGGCGTTGTCGTCGGCGGTGTGCCCGACCGCGATCCAGGCGGATTCGCTCTCCAGGCGGATTCGCTCCAAAAAAGCGTACCGGCTTTGACGAGCGGCCTCTTCCAGGGACAGTTTTTTTTCCAAGGCCAGCGTCCGGCAGTCCGCCTTATCCCAATGAAACGGAACGCCTAAGCCCTCAGCGGCGGCTTGGGCGGCGCGCCGATCCCGTTCGCCTTCGGCTCCGCGCAAACCGTGATCCAGATGAGCCGCCGCCAGGCTAAGACCCATTTTCTCTTGAAGCCCCGCGCATAAGTGCAACAACGCCGTGGAATCGGCTCCGCCGGAAAGGCCCACAACCAGACCGCTTCGACTCTGGTCCCCGATCAAGGCCGACAAGGCCGATCGGAAGAGGTCGGGCAGGGTCTGTTTCCGGAATAATTGTTTTGACGGCGACATGGCAAGACTCCTCCTGTCTAAAATAACTTAATAAGGGGATTGTGTATATATGCTATAATAAGTTCCCTTGTAGCAGTTCGCGGGGTTTAACAGTTTTTTACGAGCGGTGACCCTGTAACCAAGCAACAAGGAATTGGCAAGCCAAACATGATTAACTTATTGTAACATATCTCTCTCTTGCGCCCTGGTTATCCGTTGAGGTAAGATTTTGCCGTTGATCAATCCGATGGAGGAGAATGTAACCCCATGACCAATAATTATCATGAAGACGCCACCACCTTGCGTATTGCCACGGAAGAAAGCTACAAGGATGGAGACACTATTTTCGAGGAAGGAACTTCCGGAGACTGGATATACATCGTTCTATCCGGCCAGGTGGAGATCTATAAAAATATCCGCAATAAAAAAGTGGTGGTCGATCATCTGAAAAAAGGGGACATTTTTGGCGAAGTCAGTTTTATCGACAAACACCCCCGTAGCGCCGGAGCCCGGGCGGTCGGCCCGGTCGTCGTGGGCGTCTACGACCGCAACTATCTGACCGACCAATACAATCGAATGCCCAGCGATTTCCGGAACATTTTCGAGGCCATCGCCAGGCGGCTCAGGAAAATGACCGCCGTAGCCACCAGTTTGGCCAGTCGATAGGCCGGCTTATGCCTGAACCCCTGACTTGTCCCCATTGCGGTCAAATCGTCAGCCTATACCGCAATCCCATCCCCACGGTGGATGTGATCATTGAAACCGAAGCCGACGGGCGAAGAGGGATTGTCCTCATCGAACGCAAAAACATACCCCTGGGTTGGGCCATACCAGGTGGATACCTGGATTACGGCGAAACGGCGGAAACAGCGGCGGTTCGGGAAGCCAGGGAAGAAACCGGCTTGGAAGTGGAGTTGACCGGTCTGCTTGGCGTCTATTCGGCGCCGGACCGTGACCCGCGACATCATACCATCACCACCGTGTTCATGGCCGAAGCCAAAGGCCAACCACAGGGGCACGATGACGCCGCCCGAGCGGAAATATTCTCTTTCGATCGTTTGCCGTCGCCTTTAGCCTTTGACCACGCTCGGATATTGGATGATTATTTCGCTTACCAGGCAGACCGGAAAGGCCGGCCAGCCGTCAGGTGACACAAATGGAAGACACAAAGTTGACGCCCGAGGAAAGAAAAACCTTGCTGGCGGTAGCCCGGGCGGCTATTGCCAAGAAGCTGGGCCTGAGTCACGCGGCCCCGGATATCCCGGATTCGCCCGGCCTGGCTTCCCGAAGCGGAACATTTGTGACCCTTACCAAAAAGGGAAACCTCAGGGGATGTATCGCCTCCGGCTTATAGTGCATAGGATTTATTACCTCGACGGCACCAAATTT
>JADFXS010000339.1 GCA_015233515.1 Deltaproteobacteria bacterium
AGGTGTGGATTGCGAGAAAGTCATCGTTGAATCAGGACACGCGGCTTTACGAGATCTCGGCTATGAAATCGTGGACCTCAAGAAAACTCCCGAATCCAGCCTGCCGGTGCCCGGCGGCGGAAAAGTTTTCGATCCCATGCCGGTTTTCGAGCTGGTAACCAAGGCGGATGTAATAATTTCCCTGCCCAAACTAAAAACACATGATCAAACCGAGTTGACCTGCTCCATTAAGAAATTAAAGGGACTCTTGCCGGACAAAACCAAGAGGGCCTTTCATCAGGAAGGACTGTACGACGCGGTAATCGACCTTATGCTCGCGATCAAGCCCAAGCTTACCGTGGTTGACGCCATTATTTGTCAAGAGGGCGTCGGTCCGATTTTTGGCGATCCCGTGGAAATGAATCTGATCCTGGCGGGCAAGGACCTGGTCGCCGTTGATTCGGTCTGCGCTATCCTGACCGGGTACCAACCCACCGATCTGAAGCTGTCGGTTCACGCCGCCGAAAGAGGCCTTGGGGTCATTGACATCGCCCAAATCGACGTCGTGGGAGAACCCTTGGAGCAAGTCAAGCGCCGCTTCGTTCGGGCCATGGAAGCCAATCCCATCGGCGAAATCGACGGCTTCAGCCTCATCCACGGCGAAATCACTTGCACCGGCTGCCGCAACACCGTCATGAGTTCGCTGATTGATATGAAAAATACCGACCAACTGATGTACCTGCCGGGGGTGGTCGTTATTACCGGGGGTGGTGATATCCCCCCGGGCGTGAAAGCTGAAAAAGTCGTCACTGTGGGCTCCCTATGCACGCCAAAGGAAAAACGAAGCGAACATCATGTCAAAGGCTGCCCGCCCAATAACGTCGACGTAATCAAGACCATCATCGGCGGCCGAGCCGAGGCTAAAAGAATGTACGCCAACAACCATGAATTAGATAAATAGCCGATTAAGCTCCGATGTGAGATGGAGGCCAAAATGCGTATTGCCGAACGAATGCATTTCGTTCCTTTCTCAGAAATCAGAGTGGTCTTTGAAGAAGTAAGCCGACGAGAGCAAGCCGGTCAGAAAATCTATCACCTGGAAATCGGACGCCCTGATTTCGATACTCCGGTGAATATCAAGGAAGCGGCTAAACGAGCCTTGGATGCCGGTTTAGTCCATTACACTTCAAATTACGGCCTCATGGAACTGAGGCAGGCCATTGCCCGGCGGTTTAAGCAGTACAACGGTCTGGATTACAATCCCGAGAACGAGATCGTGGTCACCGCCGGCGGCACGGAAGCCATGCTGATTGCCACCATGGCTTTGCTCGATCCCGGGGATGAGGTCCTTATCCCGACTCCCATTTTTCAGCATTGTATTTACAATACCCGTATGGCCGGGGCGGTGCCGGTCCTAGTGCCTTTGGATGAAAACAATGGCTTTATACCGGATATGGATTTGCTCCGGGCCCATATCACTCCTCGAACCAAAATGTTGGTCATCACGACGCCATCCAACCCCACCGGCACGATCTTGCATCGGAACTCCCTGGAAGGTTTGGCTCAATTGGCTCAAGAGTATAACCTTTATGTCATAGCGGATGAAATCTACGATAAAATGATCTATGATGAACAAGTTCATGTTTCCATGGCCGGATTGCCGGGCATGCGGGATCGGACTCTGACCCTCAACGGCTTTTCCAAGACTTATTCCATGACCGGCTGGCGTTTGGGTTACGTGGCGGCCCATGCTAATTTGATTTCGGCCATGATCCGCATTCACCAGTACTCAGTCAGTTGCGCGACTTCCTTTGCCCAATGGGGGGCGGTGGAAGCCTTAAACGGTCCCCAGGATTCGGTGGCGGCCATGGTCGGTGAGTTCGATCGCCGACGACAAATGGTCTACCAACGCCTTACAGCCATGCCTGGCCTGAAAGTGACCCGCCCCCAAGGCGCCTTTTATATCTACATCAACATTACGGGGCTGGGACAATCCTCAGCCCAAATCGCTCGCCTCCTGCTGGAAAAAGCCCAAGTCGCGGTGGTTCCCTGGACTGAAGTCCATATCCGCGTGGCCTACACCACCTCATACGATAACTTAGCAGCGGCCATGGATAGAATGGAAACCGTCCTCGGAGGATTGAAATGACCCAAACAACCGAACTTACCAGGTCAACCATCCTGGCTGAACCGGAATTACCTCGAGCCCGGGACCTTCTTGACCAAGGACGACAACTCGCCCGGCGGAACCCCATTGGACCGTGCGCTTTTCTGAACCATTACCAAGTTCCTAGCGAAGCCGAGTATAAACGTCGTCGGATGGCCAAGGGCGAAATAATGTTTCACGCCCAGGTCGGGTACCGGGAGCCGCAAAAAAGTCTCCGCGCCTGCCGGGAAATTTACGAACAACTAGCCAAAGCCGGATATCAGGTGGATCGCTACGGTATCTGCCTGGACTTCAGCATGGGCTACCCGACCAACCAACGCCCGGGCATGCCGAAAGGGACGGGATTAATCCTAAACGGCCCGGAAGATTTTGCCGCTTTGACCGCTCAAGCGCCGGTAGCTTTCCATTTCGGCGACTTTGTCCTAGGTCTGCCGTCCGCTTTGGAAAATACCGTGGCCGCCGTGCAAGCCGGTGCGACAACCATCGGTAATTTAGGCCAATACTTCACCTTCCGCCTGCCCCACTGGCACGATGACGTCTTCTCCACCGCCGAGACCGTCAAAGCCCTGGGATTCATCGCCGCTCAGCCGGCGGAAATCCTCATCCATTCCAACCTGGATGACGGTTTTGTCGCCCTGTACCGCGACCTGTCTTGCGGGATCGGCCAGGCTTTACTGGAACGCTACATCATCGAAGAACTCTGCGGAGGGATTGTGGCTCATTGTTATGGCCATGTTTTCTCCGAACCCTTGAGCCGACTGGCCTTCCAAATTGCCTTGTCCGAGGCCAGTCCCGCGCCGGGGTCGATGATCTATGGCAACACGACCAGCTATATCGAAGGCGAGGAAGAGAATTACGCCAACCTGGCCGGCTACCTCCTCATCGATCTCCTGGCCCAACAAAATCACCCCACCGGTCATGGCTTGAACCCGGTCCCGGTCACCGAAGCGGTCCGCATACCTGAAATCAAGGAGATCATTGCTGTCCATCTCTTTGCCAATCGCCTGGCCGAACGAGCCAAGGGTTATACCAAACTGATCGATTTCCAAGACGCCAAGGTTTTAGCGGCCCGGATGCTGGAGGGCGGACATAAATTCAAACAAAACGTCCTCGCCGGCTTGGCCGCCGCCGGCGTGGATACCGGCGATGCTCTGGAAATGCTTTTAACTCTGCGCCGCTTGGGGGCGAGACGACTGGAAGACCTCTTTGGCCCCGGGCAGAAAGATCAAGGCCGGCGAAAACCCCTGGCCAAGGCCGCCACTCTGTCGGCTTTAGAAAGCCTGGCGGAAAAAACCGTGGCGAACTTGAGTGAAGAGCACCGTCGGATTCTGGGAAAATCCGACCTGAAAGTTCTGGTCGCCTGCACTGATGTGCACGAATATGGCAAATTATTGCTGGAAAACGTCCTCAGCTTATTGGGAGTCATGATCGTCGACGGCGGGGTCAGCGCCGACCCTGAAGCCGTGGCCAATAAGGCTGGCGAGAATGAGGTCGGAGCGGTAGCGATCAGCACCTATAACGGCGTGGCCTTGAATTACCTGAACGATCTGCGCCGGAGTTTGGATGCCGCCAAAGTGACCGCGCCCATTTTCATAGGCGGCAAACTTAACCAGATACCATCCGATTCGCTCGACTCCCTGCCGGTGGACGTCAGCGGCCAGTTAGAGACGGTTGGAGCGATGGTATGTCACAACG
>JADFXS010000340.1:0-370 GCA_015233515.1 Deltaproteobacteria bacterium
ACAAAAGATCAAAATATCCTTCCACGATCAGGGCGGTCTGTTTTTGCTTGATGGCCGACCGGTGGCGATCCAAGCCGTACAGCATCCGGCCTTTGTTGAAGATCGGAGTTTCCGGCGAATTTAGATACTTGGGTTGCCGCTCGTCTTCAACCAGCAGACGTCCGCCGAAAGCCACGGTCCGGCCGTCGATGTCGAAGATGGGGGTTATGACCCGGGCTCGAAATACATCGTAACAACCCCGACCATCCCCTCGCGGCTTGACCAAGCCCGCCTGTTCCATGATTTCATCCGGAACTTTCCGGGAATTTAAAAAGAGTCGTAAGTTCTCCCAGCCGACCGGCGCCCATCCCAACCCGTATGCCTTGATGAT
>JADFXS010000340.1:511-1022 GCA_015233515.1 Deltaproteobacteria bacterium
ATACCGTAACGCTCGGCCAGTTCGGATACGGCTTCCGGGAAGGATAAGCCCTTATGCATCATAAGGAATCGGAAAACATTTCCGCCCGCGCCGCAACCGAAGCAATGAAAAATCCGCCGTTCCGGATTGACGGTGAAAGACGGAGTTTTTTCGCCGTGAAAAGGGCATAACCCTTTGTGCATTCGTCCGGCCTGGGTCAAGGGCACGTAATGGGAAATAATTTCCACGATGTCCGCCGCAGAGCGCACTTCTTCAATTTTATGATCAGGTATGAAACCGGCCATAATCATCAATCGTTATTTAATTCTACCATGGTTACCCCTTCGCCGCCGCCCCGGGGTTCGCCGCGATAAAAATTTTTCACCCGCGGCTCATCATGCAAAAATCCGCGCACCGCCTCCCGCAGGCGACCGGTGCCGATCCCATGAATTATGGTCATGGTCTTGATCCCGTCGAGCAAGGCCTGGTCCAAGGATTTTTCCAGGGCCGGCAATGCTTCTTCCACGGTCAG
>JADFXS010000340.1:1126-3827 GCA_015233515.1 Deltaproteobacteria bacterium
GTGTGAACCTTATAACCATCCAAATCTATATCCCCCTGCCCGCGAAGGCCGTTGATGGTCAGCACCCGGCCTTCCTTGCCCAGGCTGATGACCAGAACCCGGTCGCCGGGTTTGACACTGGTAAGCTGCACCGGCCGAACCGGTTGAGGAACCACCTGTCGCAGCTGGGATTTGATCTGGGCCACTTGGGGCATCAATTTAGGCGCCGATCGCGGGACGGTTTTGATCTGCCGGCGAACTTCCTGCATTTGAGCTTCAGCTTGAGCAATGGCTTGATCCACCCGCTGTTTTACCGACTTGAGTTCCGTCTCATGAGCCAGGGCCCGCTTCTTATCCGCCGCCGTGGTTCTGGCCAAAGCCAGGGCCAGTTCTTCCGTCAGTCCGGCGCATTCGGCTTTCTCCGCGGCCAAGCCGGCTCTTTCCTTTTCCAGGCGGCCGATCAATTCCAGAGTCTTTTTCTGGCCTTCATCAACATACGATTCGGCCCGGCGAATGACTTCGGGGTCCAGACCAAAATCCCTGGCCATGGCCAGTCCGGCGGAGTATCCCGGAGTTCCATAATCCAGGCCAAAGACCGGCCGGCCGTTTTCATCGGTCCGCACACTGGCGTTGCCGGCGCCCGGAGTCATCTGAGCCCAGGCTTTGAGCAAATGATAGTGGGTGGCGGCCATGACCCAGGCCTGCCGCTCTTTGAGTTCATCCAGGACGGCTAAGGCCAGGGCCGCGCCTTCCGTAGGGTCGGTGCCGGTGCCCAGTTCATCCAACAAAATCAACGTCCGATCGGCGGCCATGGATAAAATAGAGTTTAACCGCCTGATATGGCCGGAAAAGGTGGACAAGTCCGAACTCAAGTCCTGTTCATCGCCCATGGCGGCCAGGATTTGATCGAAAAACGGCAGGCGGCTGCCTTCGGCCACCGGCAGATGAAAACCGGTCTGGGCCATTAAAATTAGAAGCCCCAAAGTCTTCATGGCCACCGTCTTGCCGCCGGCATTGATACCGGAAACCACCAAGGTTCTCTGGTCCGGCGTCAGTTTCAGGTCCAAGGGGACCACCATCGGAGCGGACTCAGGCCAAGTCGACGTCGATCTGGCGATCAGTAACGGATGGCGGGCCTGACGCAAGTCCACCCCGCCGTTCATATCCAGCTCGGGAGCCCAGGCCCTCTGCCGACGACTCAACACCGCCATGGCCATCAGGCTGTCCAGGCGGGTTAAAAGATTCTGGGAAGCGGTCAATCCATCGACAATTTGGGCGGCCATGGCCGTCAGTCTGGCCAGAATCCGTTCGATTTCCTGTTTTTCCTTCCGACGCAAAAAGTTGAGACGGTTATTATCCTCGACCACTTCCAAGGGCTCGATAAAAGCCGTGGCGCCGCTTTTGGAATAATCATGGACCAGACTGTGAATTTCCTTCCTGGCGCTGACGCGCACCGGGATGACATAGCGGCCGCCGCGCCTGGTGATAATCTGGTCCTGGACCACGTTTTTGCTCTGATCGGCCCGCATGAGGCTGGTCAACGTGTTTTGGATGGCGCCGCGCAATTGAGACAGTTCCCGACGAATACGGGTTAGTTCCACGCTGGCCGTGTCCAGAATTTCACCCTCCGGTCCCAACGACCGTTCCAACGAATGTTCGAGCTCCGGATAAACCTGGATATCTCCGGCCAATTCAGCCAGAAGCGGAGCGGTTTCCCGCCGAGCCAGAATAAATCCCCGGACCAGCCGGCTGACCCGGACCACCTTTAGAATGGCCACCAGGTCTAGAGGTCTCAGGACTAAACCGGCCATGGACAGACGACTCAAAATAGTCCCTGCTTCCGGTAAATCGCCCAGGGGCGGCGGTCCTTCCACGGCCAGAATGCCTTTGGCTTCACCGATCATCCGCCAGTGGCCCAGCATGTCTTCAGGGGATAGATCCGGGCGCAGCCGACGGCAATACTCCGCTCCAGTTTCGGACTGAGCCTCTTCCGCCAGAATATTCAAAAGAGACTGATATTCCATCAGCCTTAAGGTATGTTCGTCCATAGAATAAAAAAAGGTTAAATCTTCAGACGGCCGTTAGTTTTTTTTTGACAAGTTCTCCGGCCAGTTTACCGTCGATTTGGCCGGTATGGCGGGTCATCAAAGCCTTCATGGCCCGACCCCGGTCCTTAGGCGAAGCGGCGCTTAGTTCAACAATGATTTGATCGATGGCCTGCTCGAGGTCATGTTCATTTAGCTGCTTGGGAAGATAAGCTTCCAAAATAGCCAGTTCGATCTCTTCACGCTTGACTAGGTCGTCGCGGCCGCCCGCCTGATATTGGGCAATGGAATCGCGTCTTTGCTTGGCTTGGCTGACGATGGTAGCGATGATCTCTTCATCCTTGAGTTTATGCCGGAGGTCCACCTCTTTGTTTTTTATGGCGGTTTTCAGTAATCTCCAGGCGGCGACCCTGATTTCGTCCTTGGCCTTGAGGGCGAGTTTGTAGTCTTGGTCCAAGGTTTCAGCTATGGTCAATGTCCGGCTCCTATTTTACGATAATTAAATGGTCCGAAAGCGGTCGAAAAAAAATACGCGGCCTCGTCGCCTAAAAATCAGCCATCCCACCCAGGAGCATTAATTTTTTGTGGCGTACCGGACCGCAGTTAAATATAAATATATAAAAATCAGCTACAATTATTATATATTCCCTCCACTAAAATAGTTATAATAGCATTAT
>JADFXS010000341.1:0-1797 GCA_015233515.1 Deltaproteobacteria bacterium
ATATTGTACAAAACGATAGGAAAGCCTTTGACCGCTTCGGCCACGGCCTTGAAATGAAGATATATTCCCTCCTGGGTCGGCCGATTGTAATAGGGCGAAACCATCAGAGCGCCGTCCGCTCCCACCTCTTTAGCGTGGATAGTCAGTTCGATGGCTTCACTCGTCGCATTGGACCCGGTTCCAGCCAGAACAGGAACTCGTTTATTTACGGCTTCCACGGCCAGCTTGGTCACACGCTTATGTTCGTGGTGGGGCATGGTGGCTGATTCGCCGGTGGTGCCGCAGGGAACGATACCTGAAATTCCGTTGGCAATGAGGTGATCGATGAGTCGCCGGTATGCTTCCTCATCCACATGGCCTTTGGTAAATGGTGTAACAATAGCAATCATTACGCCTTCAAACATGAAATTCTCCTTGATAACAGGCTAGGTTGGAGGAATGGATTGACGTATCGGCCCTGATCGGAGTTGCGGGTTTCGCGGTTACAGCTCCGGCGATCGATGACCCAACCATCAAAAGGAAAAACCGGATGAGGTATCGCGCTCAAGCCGCTGTTTATTCCGTCCAGGTAAAACAAGACGTCATATCCGAGTTTATATAGGTCTATACCGGATCAAAGCATAATATCCGGGCCCAAACGACCTGTAAAAGTGATCCGGACAATGCCCTCCATGAAGACATCGGTAAAGGTATCGCCGGTCCGGGTAAAATGAATGATCAGGTCATCTCCGCCGCGGGTTAAAACCCGGCATGGAGATTTGACTTGCCCTTTGAGGGCCGACAAGAGGACCGCGGCGGTGGAGCCGGTCCCGCAGGCCAGGGTTTCGTCTTCCACGCCGCGTTCATAAGTGCGAATCGCGACGCGGTCCTTGCCGAGTATTTGAGCGAAGTTGACGTTGGTGCCGGCCGGTTGGAACCTGGGGTGGAACCTGACGGCCCGGCCGTCTTTAACCACATCGATAGCGTTGATATCATCCACCCAGGCCACGGTATGGGGCACTCCAACTTTCATGGACCGGAAGGTCAGGGAGCGACCGTCCAGGTCAATGACTTCTTCTTTTTCCTCGGGCCCCGGCGGCATAAGCTTGACCTTGACCATTTTGGGGCCGACGCCGGCATGGATGATTCCGGCCTTGGTCAGGAAACTCATATCCTTAGGGGCAATTCCTAGGGTATAAGCGAACCGGGCCACGCATCGGGCCGCGTTACCGCACATGTCGGCTTCACTGCCGTCTGAATTGTAAAACCGCCATGCAAAATCCACTTCTTCCGGTCCGGATTCGACAAACACCATACCGTCGGCGCCGACGCCGAATTTCCGGTGGCAAACGGCCTTGACCAGGGCCGGCATATCGGCTTCCGCCACCTTTTGATCCCAATTGTCGACGACCACGAAGTCGTTCCCATGTCCGCTCATTTTATAAAATTCGAGATTGACCATCAAAGGGCTCCTAACTCAAAAAGTCCGGTATCTCTTGACCCCGGACCAAGTCTTCATAAGTTTCCCGACGCCTGATCACGTAATAATCATCCCCATTAACCATGATCTCCACTGGACGACGGCGCGAATTATAGTTGGAACTCATGGAAAAACCATAAGCGCCGGCACTCATGACCGCTATGAGTTCGCCGGATTCCAAGAGCGGAATCACTCGATCCTTGGCCAGAAAATCGCTGGATTCACAGATCGGACCAACGATGTCCGCCGTGACCGAAAGGCGTTCCTTGGCCATTACCGGTCGGACCTGATGGTAAGAGTTATACAAGGCCGGCCGGATCAAGTCATTCATACCCCCA
>JADFXS010000341.1:1843-2338 GCA_015233515.1 Deltaproteobacteria bacterium
AATGAACAGAACTCGGGCTAAAAGGATGCCGGCATTACCGACGATAACCCGTCCGGGTTCTAAAATCAAAGTCAATTTGGTCCCGGTCAAGGCTTGTTTCAGCGCTTGGGCATAATGCCATGGCTCGGGCGGCTCTTCAGTGTCGTAGGTGATACCAAGGCCGCCGCCGATGTCCAGATATTGGAGATTCAGCCCTTCGGCGCTCAATTGTTCCCACAATAGCCGCAGTCGGCCAACCGCGTCCACAAAAGGCGTTATTTCCGTTAGTTGTGACCCGATGTGGCAGGCCATCCCCACGAGTTTGATTCCGGGCATGGTCATGGCTCTAAGGTATTCATCCAGGGCACGCTCGATGGGGACGCCGAATTTGTTTTTTTTCAGGCCGGTGGAAATATAGGGATGAGTCTTGGGATCCACGTCCGGGTTGACTCGCAATGATACCCTGGCTTGGCGACCGACTTGGCCGGCGGTTCTGCTCAACAGGTCCAGTTCCGC
>JADFXS010000341.1:2376-3826 GCA_015233515.1 Deltaproteobacteria bacterium
GGCTTCGATAGCCGCGTGCATTTCCGCTATGGTCTTTCCGACTCCGGAGTAAACAATCCGGTCGCCGGAAAAGCCGGCCTTTTGCGCCTCGAATAACTCCCCGCCGGAAACTATATCCGCGCCGGCCCCTAGACCGGCGAACAGACGAAGAACGGCTAAGTTGGAATTGGCTTTTTCCGCATAGCAGGTCAGGTGAGGCCAACCGGCAAAAGCTTGATCAAAAGCGTTGAAATGGCGCTTTAAGGTGGCGTGGCTATAAACGTAGGCCGGAGTGCCCACTTCGGCCGCAATTCTGGACAGAGGTACGTTTTCGCAGTAAAGTTCATCGTCATGGTATTCAAAATGATGCATGGGCCGTCGCCGCCTCCCTTTTAACGGTCATACCGCACGCGGACTTCGGGGGAAGGCGGGCTTTCATTCCCCAGCGGTGTCCGATCAACAGTAGTGACTCGATAATAATACGTCTGACCGTATTTTACCTGTTCGTCAAAAAAAGTGTTCTCCAAAATCAATCCCGGTTCCAATTTCCGGAACCGGTTTTCGCCTTCCAAACGCTTATAGACCCGATATCCGGCGCGATCGGGAGTCTTAACTTCCGACCACACCAACCTGATTCCATTTACTGTCAAAGCCGCGTCAACCTTAACAGGCGGTGGCGGTGGTGTCAAGTTAACCGGACGGGCCGAGACGAGACCGGAAGCCGGTCCGTCTATCAAAGTTCCTGAAAGATTACGGACAGTTCTAACTCGGTATTCATATTCGTGTTCGTTGTCCACTTGAATGTCTTCGTAAGTATTTTGTCCCCATGGCCCGCCTATATTCAGCTTTTGCCAGCCCTGGCCCGGCAGCCGACGATACAGATCATATCCGGCCAAATCGACCAGGGTCCGACCGTCAATCAAATTGCCCGGAGTCGACCATTTCAAATAAACAATGTGATTTTCCGCGTGTGCTTCCAGCCTTTCCGGCGGCTGCCCGGGGCGATCGTAATTGATGGTGACGATTGTGGCTCGATCCGGGTCAAATTCCCCGGCCCGGTTATGAGCGGTGATCCGATACCGATAGGAATAGCCGGGTTTAAGGCGATCCTCAACGGTGTAAGTAACTTCAGCGACATTCTTGAGCGGCGGCGGAGTTGTGGCGGGGACCTGAAAATGCCGCCGATAAGACACCGGACATGTCGAGCAAAAGCCGGGACGCAGTTGGTCTTCGGCTCTATCCACATAAAAACCGCCCAGGTCTTTAAGAGGCAATCCGCGCCGGTTTTTTTCCGGCGGACGAAACGTGATGATTAAACGCTCTTCCTCCGAAAAACGATAAGCCACATCCTGGACTCGTTCCGGGAGCGCCGATTCCGCCGGCAATGGCGGGGCTTTCAAACCGCAGGCGGTGGCGGTCTGATGACCAAGAAATGCCTTGATGGCAAACAAGAGGGAAAAATATGCGACTA
>JADFXS010000342.1:0-526 GCA_015233515.1 Deltaproteobacteria bacterium
AGCTGGTGGAACCGGCCGCGGACCTCGGCCTGATGGCCGCCATCGCTTCCAGCGCCTATGATTGCGCAGCGGATCAGGGCGCCGTGTTTGTAGGGGAAGTGGGTTTGACCGGCGAAGTGCGCGGAGTCAGCCGTTTGGAAATCCGTCTGCGGGAAGCGGAAAAATTAGGATTTACCAAGGCTTTTTTACCGAAAAACGAAGCGCGGCGTTTGAAAACCGTCGTCGGCCTGGAGTTGATCGGGGTCGCCACGGTGGGAGAGTTGTTAGGCTGGTTAAAGAAATAAAATCAAAAGCCCCCATAAGGGGGCTTTCGGTTTTATGGGGCAAGGCGATATTAATACATGCCGCCCATGCCGCCGCCCATGCCGCCGGGCATAGCCGGAGCGTGAGCGTGAGCTTTCTCGTCCTTCTTTTCGGCGATCATCGCCTGGGTGGTCAGCAACAGGGCCGCCACCGAAGCCGCGTTCTGCAGAGCAAAACGGGTGACCTTGGTCGGGTCGATAACGCCGGCTTCGATCAGGTCTTC
>JADFXS010000342.1:548-2493 GCA_015233515.1 Deltaproteobacteria bacterium
CCTTGACCTTTTCCACCACAATGGCGCCTTCAAAACCGGCATTGTTGGCGATCCAACGCAGCGGCTCTTCCAGGGCTTTCTTCACGATATTGATGCCCTGTTTGATTTCGCCCGTGGCCTTGATCTTGTCCAGGGCATGGAAGCAGCGCAGCAGAGCCACACCGCCGCCGGGGACGATGCCTTCTTCCACCGCGGCGCGGGTGGCGTTCAGAGCGTCTTCCACGCGGGCTTTCTTTTCCTTCATTTCCACTTCCGTGGCTGCGCCGACGTTGATCACGGCCACGCCGCCGATCAGTTTAGCCAGGCGTTCCTGCAGCTTTTCCCGGTCGTAGTCGGAGGTGGTTTCATCGATCTGAGCGCGAATTTGTTTGACCCGGCCTTCCAAGGCGCCCTTGGTGCCCTGACCATCCACGATGGTGGTGTTGTCTTTGTCGATGACAATCCGTTTGGCCCGGCCCAAGTCTTTCATGGTTACGTTTTCCAGCTTGAAGCCCATTTCTTCGGAAATAACCTGGCCGCCGGTCAAAATCGCGATATCTTCCAACATGGCCTTACGACGGTCGCCGAAACCAGGAGCCTTGACGGCGCAAGCGTTCAGAGTGCCACGCAGTTTGTTGACGACTAAGGTGGCCAGAGCTTCGCCTTCCACGTCTTCGGCAATAATCAGGAGGGGTTTGCCGGATTTGGCGATCTGTTCCAACACGGGCAGGAGATCCTTCATGTTGGAAATCTTCTTTTCATTGAGCAGAATGTAGACGTCGGACAGGACGGCTTCCATTTTTTCCGGATCGGTAACAAAGTAGGGGGACAGATAGCCGCGGTCGAACTGCATACCTTCGACGACTTCCAGGGTGGTATCCATGGATTTGGCTTCTTCGACCGTGATCACGCCTTCTTTGCCGACCTTGTCCATGGCTTCGGCGATGATGTTGCCGATGGTGGAATCGTTGTTGGCGGAAATGGTGCCGACCTGAGCGATTTCCTTCTGATCTTTAGTGGCTTTGGACAGTTTCTTAAGTTCTTCGACGACGCCTTCCACGGCCTGCTCGATGCCGCGCTTCAGGGCCATGGGGTTGACACCGGCGGTGACCAGTTTCAGACCTTCGCGATAAATAGCCTGAGCCAGCAAAGTCGCGGTGGTCGTGCCGTCGCCGGCGGCGTCGGAAGTCTTGGAAGCGACTTCCTTGACCATCTGAGCGCCCATGTTTTCGAACTTGTCTTCCAGTTCGATTTCCTTGGCCACGG
Source organism: Deltaproteobacteria bacterium (assembly GCA_015233515.1). Next base: position 1,794 of record JADFXS010000342.1, read on the forward strand.
TTACGCCGTCTTTAGTAATGTTGGGAGCGCCGAAAGACTTTTCCAAGATAACATTGCGGCCTTTGGGACCCAAAGTGACCTTAACGGCGTCGGCCAGAATATCCACACCGCGTTTTATAGCTTCGCGGGCTTTAGTATCGTACTTAATTTCCTTAGCGGCCATTATCAATTCCTCCTTAAAATGGTCAAAACTCTAAAAATTATTCCATGATCCCGAGGATATCGTCCTCACGCATGATCAGGTATTCGCTGCCTTCGATTTTAACTTCGGTTCCGGCATATTTACCGAACAGAATGATATCGTCTTTTTTGACGTCCATTTCCACGCGGGTGCCGTTTTCCATGATTTTGCCCTTGCCTACGGCGACAACCTTACCTTGCTGAGGTTTCTCCTTGGCAGTGTCGGGAATGATAATCCCGCCTTTGGTTTTTTCTTCTTCTTCCAGTCTCTGAACCACAACGCGGTCATTTAACGGACGAATTTTCATGCTCTGTGCTCCTTTCACCATATTATTTAGGTAATTATAATTAATCTTGTAGCTGGGTCCCGGCCGGCGCCTCCCGGCGACGAAATTTGTCCCCGCCCGATTAGCACTCATCACGTCCGAGTGCTAACAAGCCAAATATAAACAACCTGGTTCATATGTCAAGGGGAGGATAAATTTTTTTGCCGGGCGAGGTGATTGCGATAGACCAAACT
>JADFXS010000342.1:2667-3306 GCA_015233515.1 Deltaproteobacteria bacterium
TGGCTCGGTCGGTCAGCAGATTAATCCCTTCCCAATTGGGCTGACCGATACGTTTCTGCATGAACAGACCGTCATCATCAAACCAGCGCGGCAGCAAGCCGCCAAGGAAATACCGGCGCCGGCGCAGCCCCTCGACCAATTCCCCCAACCACGGCCAGGTCAATTTCAACCAGATTTGAATCAACACCACCCCGGCGGCGGTCAGATTTTGTTCTTCGCGGTCCAAAACCGACAGGAAATCAGAACCAGCCGAATGCACAGACAAACGGGCCAGCTGCGCGAAATCAAAATGCTGGATTTCGATATCGGTTTTTTCCCCGGCCGGGACGGCCTGCCCGGCCCTTTGGAAATACCGCTCCTCCGCCAGACCCTGATATATGTAATGGAGCTGTTTTTCATATACATCCGGCAAAAAAATTTCATGGGGACGAGAAGTGAGAGAGCCAAAATCCAGCAACGCCGAAACCCGACCGCTGGCGCTTTTTTCTTGGACAAAGGCCTCGGCCGGCATCAAGTCCACCTCTACGGCCATGGTTATGAGCCGCAGGGCTTTGGCTAACCTCTGGCTCAAGACATGGTTGCACACTTCCTCGCCCACAATAAGTTTGGCGCCGAGTATGTCCTTGGCATGTTTAATCC
>JADFXS010000342.1:3361-3813 GCA_015233515.1 Deltaproteobacteria bacterium
CTTGATAAGGGGCGGAGTGGTAAATAGCGGCGTGACCGACAATGTCTCCCTTCGGCGTCCGGGCCACGCTGGAAATGGTTTGGCCGTCGGCATTTTCCTTGATTAACAGTTCCGGCTGGATAAATTTTTTTATCGGGTAGTCGGGACCATACACGGACAGAAAAAGTCGGGCCACGCCTTGGGCGTCTTCAGGTTGGAAGATATCCACGATCCACGATTGTCCCGGTTCGATGTCCTCAAGGATTTGGGGATTCATAATTGTAATCACCTCATATAAGAATTTTCCTCTAATCAGAAGTGTTCCATGCCGGCGCCAAGCGCCGCCGGTCAGCGCCTGAATGCGCCATAAATATAGTGGTTCTCGAAAGTTTCTTCGTTTTGACGTATCATTGTCATTTCGAGGAGCGGCCACAGCCCGCGACGAGAAATCTCCTACACTTCCAACTCACAAT
>JADFXS010000343.1 GCA_015233515.1 Deltaproteobacteria bacterium
CGGACACCGGGAGCGTGGACTCATGCCGCCTTTTCCCTGCCGCCTTGCGCCTCAAATTCCACCGGGGTTACATACCCCAGCGCGGCGTGACGGCGTTGCCGATTATAGAATATTTCAATGTATTTGAATATGTCCTGCTTGGCTTCTTCTCTTGTAGCGTAAATGCGATCCCTTGTCCACTCCGACTTCAGCTTGCCAAAGAAACTTTCCTGACAGGCATTGTCCCAGCAGTTTCCCTCGTATAAACAGTCCTCAAGGTCGTGATAACACGACACTTCTGAAACTACTTTCTGGAGAACATCTCCAGAACAGTTGGATTTACTTCCTTGCATTTACTTTTTTTGCGAAACTTTCTTTTTTCCGGCTTGATTCTCGGATCAAGAGAGGGCACGGGGGGGCGGGAATTGTAAAGCACCGCGTCTTTGATTTCACAAAAAGTGAAATGCGCGGCCGCCAGACTATTATCAGAAAGGAGTCCGTTATGCCCACCCAAAAACCATTGCCCATCCTCGTGCCGAACCGGCGACGACAACCGCCCCAGTCTTTTGCCTGGATTGATCACCGCCTGCGCTCTTCGGGTCTGCTGCCCATGCTGACGCCGCCCGAACTGGGCCTGTATCTTTTCCTGGTTCTGGCCGCCGACAAAGACGGCCTTTCCTGCTGGAGGCTTGACCGTATCGAGCGGGAGTTGCCCGCCTTTGACCGGAGCGTTCTTTGGAAGGCCAGAGACCGCCTGATGGCGCTCGATCTGGTTGAGTTCAAGCCCTGGCGAGAATCCGATCCCGACGGAGTTTATCAGGTGTTGTCGCTGCAACGTATCGGCGAGGTGCTGTCGCCGGAAACCAATGAGGCGTTGTCCGCGCTGGGAAGGAGGTTGCGCGGAAAATAAGGAAGCGGAGATTTTTGCGCGGGACGCCACGATAATTTCCCTGAATCCTGAATTGCCAGAAAGACTGTGACCCGCGCATTTGTTTTGTTCGTAGCCTGCACGCCAGGTATGAGTCGGTTGGGGCCGGCCCTGCGCCGGACGTCCCGCATCACCCACGAGGTTTTGGAGCAGGTTGTATTTGGGTTTTCCCTCGTTAAAACATGGAGTTCCTGAATGAATGGTTTTCGCTTTTACGACCGTCCCGTCCTGGCCGAGGGACGGAATATCGTCGGCATCGACATCGGCAAAAACAAACACTCGGCCGTGGCGATCAGTTCGCGCGGCGAAAAGCTCGCCTCGCTGACCTCCTTTACCAATGACCGCGATGGCATTGACAGACTGGAAGCGCAGGTACTCAAGCCTGCCGGTGGACCGCACAAAGTACTCTTTGCCCTGGAGGCCACTGGTCATTACTGGATGGCGATCTACCATGAACTGATACGGCGCGGCTACCGGGGCGTGGTACTTAACCCCATCCAGACCAATGGGGAGGCCCGCACCCGCATCCGTAAAACCAAGACCGACAACCGCGATGCCGAGGGTATTGCCCGTTTCATTCTCACCGGCAAGGCTCACGCCACCCGCATTCCAGATGAAGCAGTCGCTGAACTGCGCGTTCTGACCCGCCGTCGCCAACAGCTCCTGCAAATGAAGGGGAACATTGAGCGCGGCGCCCAGTCGCTGACGGATCGCGTCTTCCCAGAATATGACCGGTGCTTCTGCAAGCCCTTCCTGGCCTCGGCGCGGGCCATGATCCGTACGGTCGGCTTCTCGCCACGCGAAATCGCCGGACAAGAAGAAACTACGCGAGAGGTACTCACGCGTGTCGGACGTGGACGATTGAAAACCGAAATAATCGACGGTCTGATCCAACATGCGCGCGATTCTATCGGCACCCGGCAGGCGGAACAGGTTGTCAATAATGAACTGCGGGCCACCATCAATCTGATCGAAAGCTTCGAATCGCAAATAGCGGAACTTGACCTTGAACTGGAAAAACGTATGGAAATCATGAAAACGCCATTGTTTTCTCTTGGCATAGGCGCATCCCTGGCTGCCATGATCCATGCCGAAAGCGATCCGGCCAGCGACTTTCCCAGCGGCCGGCAATACGCCGCCTATGCCGGACTGGACCCCAGCACCTATGATTCCGGCGAAATGCATGGAACCCGAACCCACATCAGCAAGCGTGGTTCGCCATATCTGCGGTATGCCCTCTATCTGGGCGCTTTCTCTGTCTATCAAAAGCATGATTACTTCCATAAAATCTACCGCCGGTTCTGCAAAACAGGCCACAAGCACACGGATGCCCTCATAATCGTGGCGCGTCACCTCGCCCTTGTCGTCTGGCGCATGCTCAGGGACAACCGGCCCTTTACCAAACGACCGCCAAAAAGGAACTGACGAAAATCACCTGACCATATTTCTTAACCGCATTGCTTCAGGAAAAATGCTATGCATGAAAATTTAGTTGCTCTCCTCTTGACTGTTCATAGTCGGTCTTTCTGCTCATGCTGCATTCGACACCACAACGGGTCAGAATGGCCTGAAAATCAGTGGCCGCATACTGCACACCCCGGTCACTGTGATGGATCAACCCCGGAGCCGGCTGACGTTGTTGCACCGCCCGGTTCATCGCCCCGCAAACCAGTGCCGTATCAATATGGTCACTCATCGCCCAGCCGATAATGCGGCGGGACCATAAATCCATAACCCCGGCCAGATACAACCAGCCCTCCTGCGTCGGGATATAGGTAATATCCGCCACCCACTTCTGATTAGGAGCCTCTGCGACAAAATTTCGCCCCAGCTTGTTTTCAGTTACCGGCAAGTCATGACTGGAGTCGGTAGTGCGAACAAACTTGCGTTTTACTTTGGAAAATAAGCCATTTTCACGCATAACCAGCCGCACGGTTTCCGGACAGCAGATGATCTTTGCCTCCAGTAAAATATCATGAAATACCTTCCGGTAACCATAAATACCCTGCGACCGGCCATGGAATTCCCTGGCCTTGTCGGCAATTTCCTGTTGCCGTTTCTGGCGTTCGGAAGGCTTGCGGCCGCGCCACTCATAGTAGCCGCTGTCGCTTACGCCTAAAACCTCGCACATGAGAGCCACCGGATAATTTGCCGCCTGCTCCCTGATCCAGGCATACTTCACAGGCTCTCTTTCGCGAAGTATGCCGCCGCTTTTTTTAGGATTTCTACCTCCAACTGCAGGCGCTTGTTTTCCTTACGCAACTGCTTCATCTCCTCAGCTTCCGGTATCACTTGGGAGACTGGCGGAAACTGCCCGGAAGCCCGGAACTTCTTGATCCATTGCCGGATAGACCAGGCATTGACGCCGAGGCGGCTAGCCGCCTCATTAAGATTATATCCTTGTTCCACGACCAGCTTTGCTGCCTGCAACCTGAATTCGTCATTATAACGCTTACCCGTAGACATCGCTCACTCCTCCATTTACCGGGGCATTATACCTCTTTCCCGGTGTCCGGCGAGAGTAGGGCACCTCAGACACTACCATCAACCCCAGCCGATCTCTGAATAGCGCCAAGAGAAATGACAGAATCAGCCTCAACCACCTCATAAGTCCTCCAGATTTATCAAAAAATCTCATGACAATTGGAGTGATCCAGCATATCAGGGATTATTTATAAGTCCAATAGAATCAAGGCAGACGGAGTTTTGAAGACAGACAGCCAGATCAATCACTACAATCATGGACTCTCAGCCAGTCTTGCATTTCTTCGCGACGGCAATAACCCTATGTCCATATTTCTTCTCGCGTCTACCAGATGCATTATGCCGCCACTATCAAGATGCTACCTTCTTCCGTCCTTGTGGTGAACGATGTATACGAGTCCGAAAAGCACGAGTTTCAGC
>JADFXS010000344.1:0-1379 GCA_015233515.1 Deltaproteobacteria bacterium
TCTCGACCATTTCCTTCTGATCCCGATCCCCGAAATGATCCACCGTTACGACTCGGATGCCTCCCCGGACCGCCGACTCGGCCATGGCCCGGGTGCTGACACCGGTGATGAGAATGCGCATTACGATTTGAGTTCCTTGGCCGTCGCATAAATCTCTTCGGCGTCGAGCACCAGGTTATTCTGAAGGAAGAGCCGGGCGATACTGGCCCGGTGAACCTTCATCTTCAAACCACCGATGCCGATGGCGCCGAAAATGATTTTCCCTTGCTTTTCCTTACCGTCCCAGGTAGCTTCCGTCCCCTCGAGGCCATAGGGCGGAACGGCGTTGACGTCGGCTAATACGTGCAGTGTGGCGTGGGCGGTCCAAATAGCTTCAGGGACCAACCGGACCCCGGCGGCGCCGCAACAAAGCACGGCATAGGCGCCGTCGAGAATACGGCCCGTGGCTTCGAAATCCTTGGCTTCCGCGGGGCTGACTTCGACGCCGAAGCGCTCTTTTATGGAGGCGCAGGCCGACTGGCTTCGTTCCAGGTGGCGGGAACTCAGGATGACTTCCGCACCCTCTCTAATCAATAGAGCCGCCGCTCTCATTCCCACGGGTCCGGTGCCGGCCAGGACGACGATTTTTTTCCCGGCGACCTCGCCCCGCGATCTGATTTTAGCCACCGCCGCGGCCGCGGTTGTGTTGCAGCCGTTAGCATCCAGCATTAAAGAAACCCGAATCTTACCGAAAAAAGACGACTTGGCGGCTTTGAGCATCGCCTCGCCGGCGGCGACACTCGAACCCCCGATGAAAACCGCCGAATTTTTTAAATCTTCAATACCCCTGGTAAACATCGCTCCATAGACAAGACCGCGGACGTCTTCGGGCATGACCGATCCATACGGCAGGATATGATCAACCCCGGAATCGAAGGCCGCAATCGCATCGAAACTACTGACCATTCTGTCGCTATCCAGTTGTAACAACACTTTTTTCATTTTCTTCACCTCCAGGGAATTCATTCATATAAATTATGGACATATCTACAAGCGCGTTCCCAGCGGCTTACCGCTGGTTAGCGCGCAAAAATTTAAACACTTTCGTTCCTTACAGGCCTAAGATTCCCCACAGTTTTTTGCGGGGAGCTTCAATGTTTTTTTGATTCGGCCACATCGGCAGCACAGAGGCGGCAACTGGTATCCGACAAATACCAGCGAAACAAGGTCCGGTTAATCAAACCGCCGGCGGTTCAGGGGGGCGCGAATTTTACGGTAAATCAGACTTTTGACAATACAATCCTGTTTCGCCGCTTGTTTTCCATGAAGGCCATGGGCCGACCGGGCTAAACATATCGGCGAGCGCTAACTTCGCCACTCGCTGCGGAGTGCTTTAATTT
>JADFXS010000344.1:1430-2012 GCA_015233515.1 Deltaproteobacteria bacterium
TAATCACACTTCGACAATAATATTGGCGCCGTGGTTATCAGCCAAGGAAATTAAAACCTTTCCTTTTGTATTTTTTTGAACGAGAAATCCTTCCATGCGGGTCGCGAGAATTTGGGCGTTATCCTTATCGGTCAGACCGTAAATAGCTGGTCCCCATGAACTTTGCCCGGCGCCATAGGCTCCGTTTTGAAGAAAGGATTCTACAATTTCATGCGCGAGTTCTCCGCCTTGATAGAGACCTCCTTGCGCTTTTTCAAAAAACATACCTGTTTTTAAATCAATTTCGGTCAGAGACTCGCCGAAGTCGTAAATATTTTTTTCTATAAGGGCGGGCAGTAACTTCATATGAGTCAATCGACATATTTCTTCGGAAATTTTTTTAGACGGATTCAGGCAACTCATAACTTCGTCTTCGGTTCTTCCAAACAATCCTTTTTCCATTCCGGGGATAACTATCACAAAGCACCAATCGGCCGGGAAATCATGACGGAAGACTATCGGCGGCGGCATGGCGCTGAAGGCTTTACCGTCGGTCTTGCGACCCGAATCCATTACAAAACCACCGGTTTCAAAGCTGGCGAT
>JADFXS010000344.1:2134-3805 GCA_015233515.1 Deltaproteobacteria bacterium
CCGGAGCCTAGTCCGGAATGTTCGGGAATACATTCCAGCACTTTTATTTTTACCGCCGGTTGTATCTGATAATGCTTGGAAAACCTTTCCACTAAGAAAAGAATCTTCTCTTCGTTGCCGTTTTCAATGGTAAGTTTATCGGCATTCGTGGCTGTAACGATAGTTTTAGGATTTTCTAAGGCGACTCCAATGCTCCCATAAATGCGACCCAGATCTCCTGATAAGTCCAAGAATCCGAAATGTAATCTACTAACGGTCTTAACGGTTATCCGCATTTTCGCTCCGGTTATAAATTAGAATTAAACAACTCCATAAAAAGTATTCCATCGTCCAGCCGTCTTTTTCTAAAAGTTCGTTTTTAAGCAATATTCTCATAAACCCGGTTGTTCTGACTAAAATTTTGCTAGGTGATGAGCCGGCGCAAAATAGATAAAATTTCACCCGGAGACGTCAAAGTGGTTATTCCCTCCATCTTTTTAAGTCTGGCGGTATTTTCAACATCAATATCGCGCATGGTCAGTTCGAATTTTTCCTGATTGGGCAGAATCGTGGTGGTTGTTCCTTTTTTTTGATCCACCGGCAGAATGTAAATGGGCACATCGGTTTTGTTGGTTTGCGATATAGCGTTGGTGATGAGGGTATCCGCAATGCCGTTGACGACTTTGGCCACGGTATTGGCTGTGGCCGGCGCGACCAGCAAGCAATCGTATTTTTTGGTTTGGAGCGGTCCGATAATGAAGGGAGTGTTGGCATCTTCCTCCAGCAGGACTTTTTTGGATATAATCGCCAACTGGTCCGTGAGCTTGTACCAATTGACGACTTTAGCCGCGGCTTTGGATAAAACAGCGGTGATTTTGATATTTTCATCCTGAGCCAGCTGGTGCATCATTTCAAAGACTTCAATGATAAGGTCTCCCGAACCCGTAATCCCCCACACTATCTTCCCGGTCATAGACTTCTCCTCGGGCGATCAAAAATCGGCGGCGGTATTTTCATAAATTGAACTGCGACTTGGTTTTTGCATCCCGGACACCAATGATTACAATTTTTTCAATAATAGTATATTTTTTGACTTTTCAATACAAGGTTTCGCGGCGGCAGGGCGAGATGGCGGTCGCCACCTTCCCTGCCGAATGTCCCTAGCGTTCAAGCCGGCACGGTCGACCGGGCTACACTTCGGTACGTCCTCGTTTGTATCAAGTCGCGAGCGCCGCACCCGTTGACACGCTGAAGAGAATGGCAAGTCCGCCAACTTCGGATTAGAGCGTCTAGGGCTATTGAGTGAACTATCACCGCACCTTCCCGGGTTCAGCTACGTAGTCGTACAGAAAGGCCGCGACAAGCGCGCCGACTATGGGTCCAATGACATAGATGGGAAATTGCGCCCATAAATTTGGTCCGCCGGAAAGAGCGTCGACCAGATAAGGTCCAAAGGTACGCGCCGGATTGAGCGATGCTCCGGTCACATTGCCAACAACGGCGATATCGGCCGCGACCATGAGACCGATGATGAGTCCGGCAAAACCGGCCGGAGCCCTTTTATCCACCGCGGCGCCCATGATGACAAGCATCAAAAAGAAGGTGGCGACCGCTTCGCATATAATCGCCTGGGTGTAAGAGACTCCGGCGAACATGCCTGTCGCTCCCAGGCCGGTCTCGATCGCTCGTGAA
>JADFXS010000345.1 GCA_015233515.1 Deltaproteobacteria bacterium
TGGTCGCTGACTAGTGGGACAACCGCGTTGTGGTCGCTTCTAATCGCCTTAAAATCCAAAATTTTTTTGTTTCTGACCAAGAGACGGGAGCAGGCCGACCGGTCCAGGCGTTTGCAGGCCGCCCTGAACAAACCAAAAGATCATCCGGAACCCAAGGTAAAAGAGAAAGTCCAAAGCTCGCCTCCTCCTAAACCACGGCAAGAAACCTTGGAGTTCCCGGCGCCGGATAATCCCAAGTCTTCTTCCCCCGGAGGCCCATACCAGCTTCCTTCCCCGGATCTGTTGGACGAGCCGAAAAAAACTCAAGGCGGTTTATCCAAGGACAGTCTGATGGCCAACGCCAGGCTGTTGGAAAAGAAGCTGGCGGATTTCAATGTGCAAGGGGAAGTGGTCGAGGTGGCCACCGGACCGGTGATCACCATGTACGAATATCAACCGGCCCCGGGAGTAAAAATCAGCAAGGTGGCCGGACTGGCCGACGACTTGGCCTTGAACCTTAAGGCCCAGTCTATTCGTATTGTGGCCCCCTTGCCGGGCAAAGCGGCCATCGGCATCGAAATTCCCAATCCGAAACGTGAATTCGTGGCGCTTAAGGAAGTCGTTTCGTCGCAGGTTTTTGAGGACAGCGGCTCGCTGTTGTCCCTGGTCCTGGGGGTGGATATCATGGGGTTGCCGGTGGTGGCCGACCTATCCCGCATGCCCCACCTGCTTATCGCCGGGGCTACCGGCAGCGGCAAATCCGTGGGATTGAACGCCATTATCATGTCCATATTATTCAAGGCCCGCCCCGACCAATTCCGTGTCTTAATGATCGACCCCAAGCGAATCGAATTGGCGCTCTATCGCGATCTACCGCATCTCATGTAGCCCGTAATTGCCGAACCAAAGGACGCCAATCAAGCCCTGAAGTTGGCGGTGGCCTACATGGACCACCGTTACCAACTGTGAGCGGAAAAAGGCGTTCGCAACATCGATTCCTACAATCGTAAAATAATCAAGGAGCGAGAGTCCGGCTCGACCGGGAACACGAACAAGAAATCACGACCCAAAATTGACCCTGACGAAGATGAATCCGATGAAAGCCGGACGCCCGATCAGCCGGCTCCACCGGAACCCTTGCCTTATCTGATAATTATCATTGATGAATTGGCTGATCTTATGATGGTGGCCGCCAAGGAAGTGGAGACTTCCATCACTCGTTTGGCCCAAATGGCCCGCGCCGCCGGCATTCACCTGATCCTGGCCACTCAGCGGCCGTCGGTGGATGTTCTGACCGGAGTGATCAAGGCTAATATGCCCACCAGAATTTCCTTTCAGGTTTCGTCGAAAATCGATTCCCGGACCATTATCGATACCATGGGGGCGGAAAAGCTCCTGGGCGCCGGGGACATGCTCTATCTGCCGCCGGGCACGGCCAAAATACAACGCATTCACGGCGCCTATGTTTCCGAGCCAGAAATCAAGCAAGTCACCGATTTTATCAAGGCGCAGTCGCAGCCGGATTATCTGGAGGACCTGGAAGTAGCTCCATCCGGCGGGGAAATAAGCGAGTCGTCTGAGGACTACGACGATAAGTATCAGGAAGCCGTGACATTGGTGACCAGAACCGGCAAAGCCTCCATTTCCCTGGTTCAACGCCATTTACGTATCGGGTATAATCGAGCGGCCCGGATCATCGAAATCATGGAGCGCGAAGGCGTAGTCGGTCCGGCGGACGGGGCCAAACCAAGGGAAGTATTGCGAAAGGACTGATCCGATTATTTCCTGTTATCTTAAGATTTCTCCCTTCAGCCCTCTTCAGAAAGGGCTTCCGCGGACTGGGCGTCTAAAAACCGCCCTTCAAAACAACGGAGATTTCTCGCTTCGCTTCGAAATGACCGTATGCGGACGTTTCTTGGCGTTATAAACCTTGCGGGCCGCAGGATCGGATACTCGAAATCATTCATGAGAGAGGGTTTCTCACCCCCACATATGAAAGCACGCCGTCATCCCGACGAAAATCGGGATCCTTGTGGTTGAGGTAAGGTTGGATTCCGGTGTCGGCCGGAATGACGGATGGGGGGCTCGGTTGTGACCTTGCACCCGTGCTTCAGTGACAGATCCCAACGCCGATGGAAAAAACTGAAGAGAATAGATTTGGAAAGCACTATTTCGAAAAAGCTTTCGATAATCGCTGGAAAACATGTTAAGTGGGTGATTATAAATAATAAAGTGTTCATATGTTCTTAACGAAATGCTTTCCTCCGGCATTTCTTTGTTAATGCCTTGAAACCGTTCACACATGGCACTATAGTGTAACCATATTGGAGATCACCCAGCTGCGAACGGCTGGATTATATCAGGTGCATTCATGGCCGTTTTACCCATTCTCAAATACCCCGACCCGAGTTTGAAACACGTCTCCGCCCCGGTTGAGACAATCACCGATGATATCCGACAGCTGGCACAGGACATGGTTGAGACTATGTATAACGCCCACGGCTCCGGATTGGCCGCGCCTCAGGTCGGGAAAAATTGCCGGATGATCGTGGTGGATGCCGGCACCCCGGAAGAAAGTGGAAAACCACTGGTTCTCATCAATCCCGAGATACTTTCCGCGCAGGGTGAAATAATTTTTGAAGAAGCTTGTCTTTCGGTCATAGATTACTCGGCTAATGTGCATCGGGCGGCGGAAATAACGGTTCAGGGGCTCGACCCTGACGGCCGGTCGATAGAGTATAAGGCCATCGGACGGATGGCGGTCGTTTTTCAGCATGAAATAGACCACTTAAATGGAGTTTTGTTTATCGATCGCATCAGCAGCCTCAGACGAGATCTGTACCGGCGCAAACTAAAAAAACTTATTAAAAATAGTTCGGCTGCGGCCTGATGCCGACAAATCCGTGGACCGTGGTCTTTTTAGGGACACCCGAGTTCGCCTGTCCCAGCTTGGCCATGCTTGGTGAATCGCCGCTGGTCTCCATCCCCTTGGTCATAACTCAGCCGGATCGTCCCAAAGGCCGCGGACGCAAGCTAACCTCGCCACCCGTTAAAGACACCGCCCGGTCTCTCGAGCTACCGGTAATTCAACCTGAATCCATCAAGTCCCGGGAACTTCTAGACCGTCTGACCGGCCTTGAACCGGACCTCTTGGTCGTTCTGGCTTTCGGCCGGCTTCTACCCAAACCTTTTTTGGATATCCCCCGGGTCGGGACCGTCAATGTCCACCCTTCCTTGTTACCGGCCTGGCGGGGACCGGCTCCGGTCAATTGGGCCGTCATCAGCGGTCAGACGGTAACCGGGGTGACCACCATGTTCCTGGATGAAGGCATGGATACCGGCCCTATCCTGCAAACCCGCGAGGTGAGCATCGGACCAAAGGAAACCGCGGGTGAATTGGAAAACCGCTTGGCCCTGATCGGGGCCCACTTGCTGCTCGAAACCATCCAAGACCTGCGGGCCGGGACAATCGTTCCTCAAAAACAACCTGCGGATGGAGTGAGCTACGGTCGACTGCTCACCAAAGAGGACGGCCGACTGGATTGGACACAAGCCGCTGCCTCCGTAACCGCCCTCATTCGCGGTCTGGACCCATGGCCGGGAGCCTGGACTTTATTTCGAGGGCAGCCTATCAGAATTTTTGGCGCTCAGACTGGTCCGGGTCAGGGCTCGCCTGGCCAAATATTGACTCTGGAGCGAAATGGTCTCCAGGTTGCCGCGGGTTGCGGCTCGGTTTGCATCTCGGAATTCCAGCAACCCGGGAAAAACCGTATCCCCGCCGCTCAGTTCTGGCATGGACAAC
>JADFXS010000346.1:0-3286 GCA_015233515.1 Deltaproteobacteria bacterium
AAGAGCGGACGATGAAGGGAAGATACCGCCGTCGGAACCGTCGATTTCGGACGAGCTTTCCTTCGGGGTCTCCCCAATGGACCAACTGACCGCATTGCCTCGTCTCGAAGCCGCGGAGTTCGGACCGGATTTGGATATGCCCAATCCGGCGCCTTGCCCGATTCGTCGAAACAGGTTAAACAGCCTTCGTCCCCGCCTAGACGGGCCGGCGGTGGAATATCCTCTGGTTGTCGACCAGGAATATGCCCAGCGCCTCATTTTGGACTGCCCTTTCGAACCGACCAGGATCAGCCTGGGATTGTCGATCACTCCCGGTTCCGAGGGCATAATCACGGCTGCAATACGGAAAGATTATCTGGGTCGCCCCGGGTTGGTCGTAGCCGCCACATACGCGCATCGTCTTTCGCCGCCGGCCGTATTAAAGCCGGCCTGGGTGGTCCTTGCATTCCCTTTCCCGGAAAAATTATTGCCGCCAGGTGTATACTGGGTGACACTCGGATTTACCGGCCGGGGTCAAGCCGCTTGGCTTCTTTGCCCCGGGAATCCCTGGGGACGTCCGGGAGACGCTTGGAGCGGCCATGAATCACTCACTGAACCCGTTTTAAGCATCAATGGAGATTTTTATTTTAAAATCAAAGGTTATCCTCGACCACCCGGCCTGCCTTCCCCTCGACTTCGGCCCTGGTCGTTTTCCAAACTTTCACCTTAATATGTTGAGGAGTCATAACTCATGTCAGCTACGTGGAAAAAAATCTCGGATCGGCTCGAAACCTACACGGATGAATTGGTGGCCCTGCAATCAGATTTGGTAGCCTGCCCGGCTTTAGGGCCGGATAATAACGGACCGGGTGAAGAAGCCAAGGCGGCCTTGCTCGAATCTTGGTTGGAAAAAATAAGACCAGATCGCGTATTCCGGATTGACGCTCCGGATAACCGGGTGCCCTCCGGCCGTCGGCCCAACTTGGTCGCCATGTTCAACGGTACCGGATCGGGCCGGGTCTGGGTGCTGTCCCATTTGGATATTGTTCCTCCGGGGGAGTATGCTCTATGGCACTCCGCCCCTTTCATCCTCCGGCGGGAAGGCGATCGCCTTTACGGTCGAGGCGTGGAAGACAATCATCAGGGCATTGTTTCTTCCTGCCTGGCCGTCAAGGCGTTACGGGATGAAGGAATCACTCCGGTCCCGAGCGTGGGTTTGATTTTTGTGGCCGACGAGGAAACCGGGTCCGCCTACGGACTTCGTCATATTTTGACGGTTCGACCTGACTTGTTTTCCCCTCAAGACCTGATCATCGTCCCGGACTCCGGTAAGGAAAACGGCGCAATGATTGAAATCGCCGAAAAAAGCCTATTTTGGCTCAAGTTCAAGGTCACCGGCCGACAATGTCATGCCAGCCGCCCCAATGACGGTATAAATACTCTGCGGGCCGCCTCCAGGATGATCGTGGCCCTGGATGAAACCTTGCCCAAATCTTTTCCTTTGAAGGACCCTTTGTTCACCATTCCGTCCAGCACCTTCGAACCCACCAGAAAAGACGCCAATGTTCCCAATATCAACACTATTCCAGGGGAGGACGTCTTTTACTTCGATTGTCGAGTCTTGCCGAATTATAGCTTGAGCGCGGTCCAGGATGAAGTCAAACACATTGTCCAGGCCGTGGCCGAAACCACCGGCGTGACGGTCACGGTCGAGCCGGTTCAAAGTGTCCAAGCCCCGCCGGCCACCTCGCCGGAATCACCGGTGGTCCAAGCCTTGACCAGGGCCATTCAAACCGTTCACGGTCGAACCGCGGTCCCCATGGGCATAGGCGGCGGGACGGTGGCGGCCTTTTTCCGGGAACATGATCTGCCGGCGGTCGTCTGGTCGACCATCCTAGACAATGCTCATACCCCTAACGAAGTAGCCCTGATATCCAACCACCTGGCCGACGCCAAAATCTTAGCCCATATCTTTTTAGATATGTAATGAGGTTCTGGATGGAGCTTTATCCCGGGTCGCGTTGAAGCTATCCGCGACGAACCGCGGGGTATCTTCGACATGCAAGGTAACAAAGCGTTTTGTTTTTTTGCCCGCTAATCCCGTAGCAAGCTACGGGATTAGCGTTCGCCTGAACGAGCGTTGCAGCCAGGAGTTACGTGCCTCAGTACCCGTAAGTGGTGAACTATAGTTGGGAAAAGCTATTGCCGACGGTCAATCATTTCACGGCGGCATGATCTATAGCGATGCTCGAAAGTTTTTTCGGAATGATGCGGTCAAAATCTCAGATCATTCGCGAACACCTCAATACCTGGAAAATCGACTCAGCCAGGATTTTCCGTCCCCCCGCATACTGATATCTTTATTCTTTCAGTTACGGCTACCTGGTTTCTTCCGGCGGATTT
This sequence comes from Deltaproteobacteria bacterium, assembly GCA_015233515.1. The sequence continues at coordinate 2,383 of JADFXS010000346.1, forward strand.
AGCCTGGTATACGGCGGCATCGGCGTCGGTAACCAAGGATTCGGCCCCGGACGGATCAGGAAAAGCCGACACCCCGATACTCATTGTCTGTCTGATATGGTGGATTGTATATCGACGCTTTTCACATCTTGCCCGCAGCCGTTCGGCGACCTCCCTGGCTTTTACCCAAGTTGCCCCGGGCAAAAGCACACACATCTCCTCCCCGCCGTACCGACAGGCCATACCCATCTCCCGGACGACATTTTGAATTTCTCCGGACACTTCCCTGAGCACATCATCCCCAACCTGATGGCCGTATTTATCGTTGACTTTTTTAAAATGATCCAGGTCGATCAACAAAAATCCCAAAGACGAGTTCCCGGCCCGAGCTGAATTGATTTCCCTTTTCAATCCCTCGTCCAAGTATCGACGGTTGAGCAAACCGGTTAAACCGTCGTGATAGGCCAAGCTTTCCAAAATGCGATTACGGTGGGCCAATTCATTATGCAAACGCTTGGTCCGCAGGTGACTTCCAATGCGGGCTTTGAATTCTTCCTGGGTAAAGGGCTTGATCAGAAAATCGTCAGCCTTGTTGTTCAGGCAGTCGATCATCAGTTCGCGGTGTATTTCTTCGGCCACGACAATGATCGCCGTGGCGGCCAATTCTTCCCGGGAACGTATTTTCTTGGATAGGTCCGGTCCACGGCCGTCAGGCAAAAGGACGTTCAATATTATTAAATCCGGCCGGCAAACGGCCAAAAAGGCCTCCAATTCGGCGGCGCTCCGGCAGATGTTGGCGTGGACCGCGGCTTTGACCAGTTCCTTACGAATGATGGAAGAGGACTTAGGATCATTATCCACGATCAAGGCCGTTCCCTGGTGGCTGACCGCCTGGTTCCCCAGTAATGCCCCGACCGAGATAGTC
>JADFXS010000346.1:3312-3774 GCA_015233515.1 Deltaproteobacteria bacterium
TGATGACCCCGGAACCGAATCCGCTCCTGATCTGAGCTTCGGTGGTAATGCTGCTGATGACGATAATCGGCACCTGGCTGATCTTGGGCTCATTGGCTACCGCGGCGCATAGTTCCAAGCCGGTCATATTGGGCATCTCAATATCGGTCAAGACGATATCCGGCATGACCTCCCGGATGAGGTCCAAGCCTTTTTGGCCGTCTTCGGCCGTACGGACTTCAAAGTTTAAAGCTTCCATTTCACGTTGGAGGACATGACGAGCCATGGCGCTATCGTCGATCACTACGGCAATATGCGCTGTCCGGGATGAAGCAGATACCAGACCTTTGACCTGATCCAAAACCCTGAACAGACTGTCCCGATCAAAAGGCAGGCGTAAAATTCCCCCCACCAGGCCCATATCCCAGCCGCCGGCCGCGGCATAACCTTCCGTGCTGGTGGAGACGATAAAAATAACATCCT
>JADFXS010000347.1 GCA_015233515.1 Deltaproteobacteria bacterium
TGCAGCTCTACCCCGAGGTGAAAACCGTGCTCGGCGAGCTGGCCCAGCGCTACAAACTGGCCGCCCTGTCCGACGCTCAAAGCGCCTGGGCTCTACCGGAAATGCAAGCAGTGGGCCTTGATGGCTACTTTCAGCCCATCATCGTTTCCGGTGATTACGGCTACAGAAAGCCCGACAGACGGATTTTCCAGGCTGCCCTCGATGGATTGAATGCGTTACCGGAAAACGTCCTTTTCGTGGGCAATGACATGTACCACGATATTTACGGCGCCAGGCAGGCCGGCATGAAGACCGTGTTCTTTTCCTCCAACCAGGGCAGGAAGAAGGCCAACGGGGTAGAGCCGGATTACATCATCTACCAGTTCGCCGAGGTACGGCAGGCCATAGCGTTTTTCGAGGGTCGGCAGTAAGGAGGCGAGGTCTGAAGGAAGCTTTAGGCAAAACTAGGGCTCGACGTGGATAAATCGGATCAGCAGATTGAATGGTAGGGGGCGTTACGAACTTCAGAAAACCGTCATGGGACCTGGCAGGTATGCCCGGGGATGTAAAAAAGGGGGGGCCGTGAAAGCCCCCCCTAATCGATCATTTTAGTCTGTGCCAAGGCCGGGGTTAATCTAGGCTACCCTTATACTCTGCCTATGGTTGAGAGAATGTTGGGTATCCCCATGGAGATAGTCGTTGGCTGGCTGATCGAGGTGTGGTGGATTACCCTCCGGTGCCGACGAGTCCGTTTCCTTACCCTTCTGGGTGGGTGATGGTACTTCCGGCTCTTTGACCAATTGTCATTATGGTGCCTTTGGTTGCTGACTGTTCCTTCATGATACGTCCGTCCCTCTTGTTGGGCTGAACAGTCCTGCGTATTAAAAAGAAAAAACAAGAATAACGCAAGAATAACTGGAAAGAAAACCAATAGACTTCTCGATGCGATACTCTTTCCGAGCCTCTGACTCATGCCATGCCTCCTTAAGTTTATGAATTTGTTCCATTGTTTTTGTCCGCAACACATTTAAGGCAATCCCGGAAAATGACCAACTAATTTAAGCGGTAATGATATGACCTTATTCCGGGACTTAAACCAAGATAACCCTTTCCTTCCTAACTTAGCTAAATAACTTCGGTCTTTCTTTGTCCGACCAAAATAAAGGAAAGCTGACGCCCCCGTAAGCAAACCCCTGATGATTTGGGCGATTATCCAGGGCGTTGCGTTTCCAAGCCACCTCGCCGATGGTCGCACCTCTGTTGGGCTGCCAATATGCTATAGCTTCGAGTCTCGTGCAAAAGCCCTTCAATATCATTTCGACCAAAACCGGACACCGCGTTTTTCAAGGCTTTCCAGACACCGGTTTTCTATTCGCATGACATTATCATCGTTCGGTAGGCTTCCTACTTCGTCCTGTTCTTATACGCAAAACCCATGCCGGATAAACCAAAAGACGTCGTGTTTAAAATTAAGCTCATATGTATAAGCACTTATGGAAGGAGCGCACATCGTCCAAAGGGGTAGGCTTGAGTAGAAAAACTGTTGCATGCAACAAAAGCGTTGTGTCTTTTCCACACCACATGCAACACCTCAACGCCGTCGGACGATCATCGTCTGAATCGGTTCCGCACGGCCAAACCAAAAAAGATGACCTGAAGCGGGATGAGCAGCCTGGTCAGCGCGAGGTTCCACGCTCGACCCGGCCAGGTTGCCGGCTTGAAATAGGGATCTTTGACCGCAAAGATTTGTTCAAATGAACCGACCACTAAATGCTTCCACGCCGTCCGGTCTTTACAGATGCGTTCCGGTGAGCGGGTAATAGCTATCAAGTTCAGGCAGACAGTTTGCTTGTTGCCCGAGTCTTGACACGGAACTTGAAACCATGCCCACTCTGCGGCCTTTGTCTGAGCCTGAGGCGGTGCCGGTGCTAGTACTGCGGCCTTGACCGGAGCTTGAACCGAGGGCAAAGAGGTGAATTCCAAGTCACAGCCGGCCATTACTCCCACATAGAACATGAATAGCAAAATCAGCATGATCCCGGCCCGGACTGGCCTCTCGGCGTAGCCACTGAACCAATAGTAGAGATAGGTTAGAGGGACCAGAAAGAGTCCTCGGCACTTGCTGCTTTTCCGAAACATCTCCTTTTCGTTATAATGCCATTTGGACGCCTCCGACTCATTGTGCTCCTCTTTATATTTCTGCTTTAACTGCCGGTAGAGATTGCCCACCGTGACAAAGTCCGGGGCCACTTCGGCCTTATCATTTTCGGTCGATTTCGCGTCGAGCAAGTCGATCGATAGCTCATCCCAGAGGACTTCCCGGCCTCGGAGCCAATCTCTTTTTTTTAGCCATTGGAAACACTTGAACTGAAACATGCGCATTCCGAGCCACCGGCAGCATTTGCACCGGCGCGCTCTGGGCCACAGACAGCGCTCGAACTGAAATCGGCGCAAGTCGGTTTGGAGAAAACTAATTTCTTTCGTCAGGTCGATATCGATAAAGAATACTTTTTCCTTTATGAATAAACGCTTAAACTCAGCCTGATGGAACTTGGTGTCCTCGAATACTGTAGTTCCTTCAAAAAAAGAATTCTTGAAATCAGCATGTTGTTCAAACTTAGTGCGAATGAAATAAATATCCTGGGTAAATTTTACTTCACGGAAATATGCGTCTTGGATAAAAACGGCATCATCGAAGAAGGCCCGGCTAAATTTGGCCTCACTGAAATAGACGTCTTCGGTAAAGACGGCTTCGCGGAAGGATGCTTCCACGGTATATTCGGCCTCGCTGAAGTAGGTATCCCGGTTAAAGATGGCCCCAATGAAGAAGGCCCGGTCAAATTTGGCTCCGTTGAAGAAGGCCAGGGCGAATTCGGCTTCGATAAACTCTGCATCCCCGCTGAATGAGGTGAGACTGAAGTCGGCGTCCTCGGTAAATGTGGCGTGGCTGAAAACTGCGTCCTGGGTAAATTTGGTGCCGCGGAAGTAGACATGCTGGTTAAATGTGGCTCGGCTAAAGTCGGCTTTTTGGGTAAATGTAGCGCCGTCGAAGTCTATGATATGGGAAAATGTGGTGTCACGGAAGTCTACCTCGGGGAAGATGGCGCCCGATACATCACAGTATTTCTCATCCGCTGCTTTTGACCGGTCTATCTCACGAAGAACCTGCTCCTGGAATTCCGCCGCAGTCATCCCTTTTTTGTCCACCGGAGCATGGAACAGGCAGTAGGCTTCCCTTTTATCAGGATCAGTGAAGACTATATCCGTCCTATTGCATTTACAGCAGGCCATGGCTTCTCTCTTGGTGACGGGTTCGTGGTATATTTTGGTGCGATGCAAATATGTTAACGGCTCAGGGCAACGCCCCGATGACGTTGAATTAAGGTGCGGCTTGGACTGGAATCCGCCTCGTTGTCTGAACCTTGATTACGCTGATTAAATGAAGAACTATGATTAAGGCAGAATATCCGCATGTTGGAGTGCCGGGTAAGCCGTGGGATTTCATGTTTGGCCTTGAAGCCGCAAACATCATAGTAAATCAGTCAATCAGCGTAACCAAGGTTCGGACAATGAAGCGGACTCCGTTCCAGGCCGCAGCTTAATTCAACAGCATTGGGGCGGTAGCCGAGGCTTGGAGTGAGCTTTTACAGATAAATATAAAACAGATGTGGCAGTAAGACAAAGACGAAGACTATTCGGACAGGCCGGGGCGACCCGGCTTTTTTTGTTGCTTGATAATATTTGGACTTTGGACAAACGATTCCCGAGGCCCGGTGATGAGTGCTCTATAATCA
>JADFXS010000348.1 GCA_015233515.1 Deltaproteobacteria bacterium
CCGCGTAGCGCTTCGAACGAGACTTGATTCAAAGCATTGTATCGGCCGAAGCTCATGCTTATTTCCTCAACCCGTAAAAATGAGTCCGGCATGGATTTTTGCTCCCGGTCCCGGTCTGACCCAAACCCGACCCTCAACAGGATCAGTCCGGCCGGCCGATGACCATCACTATTTTTTCGGTTCGTTCTTCATGTCGTAACGCTTGGACCATTCAGCCAAAATCGCCTCCCGATTCTTGGCCGCCCACTGCAAATCGTTCTTGATGAGCTGTTTGAGTGGTTCGGCCGGATAACCGGCAGGGACAGGTTGATCCGTGGGATAGGCGGTGATCGGGTAGACTTTGGCGTACATCTTCATTACTTCGGGGCTTAGGGCCCAATCCAGGAATGTCTTGGCCGCGGCCTTGGCTTGGGATTTCCGGATCAGACCGTTAGCCTCGACATCCCACCCTGAACCTTCCTTGGGGAAGATCGTGTCCACCGGCTCGCCTTTTTGTTTCTGGATTACCCCACGGTACCCGAAAGACAGGCCGATCATGAACTCCCCGGTCCCGGCCAGTTTGCAGGGCTTGGATCCGGAATGGGTGTACTGGGCGATGTTCTCGTGGAGCTTGTCCAGGTATTCCCAACCTTTCTTTTCGCCCATGAGCTGCAGCAGCGCCGAAACAGCCAGGAATCCGGTGCCGGAAGAGGCCGGGTTGGGCATGACTATCCGGCCTTTGTACTCCGGCTTTAGCAGATCGGCGTAGGATGCGGGCGCTTTGAGATTTTGAGCTTTGAGTTCCACGTTGTTGACACAGAAGGCGGTTTCCCAGACTTTGATACCCACCCAATGCGGCTGGGCCGCCGGGTCGCGAAAAGCCGGGGATACTTTCTCCAAATTTTTCGGGGCGTATCCGGTCAGAAGACCGGCTTGGTCGCAGACCAGCAGGCTGGTGGCGGCCAGCCCCCAGACCACATCCGCCTGGGGATTATCTTTCTCGGCCAAGAGCTTGGCGGTGACGATTCCCGTGGAATCCCTCACGATTTTCACATTGATATCCGGATGATCTTTCTTGAAAAGCCCGAGGTACGCGGGGTATTCGTCATCTTCCAAAGCCGTGTAGACCAACAGATCCTCGGCTAAGGCGAAGCTGGACCAGAGGACGACTAAAAGACCAGCCGCCAGGATGATCCAATACCGGGACGACCATGTCAGGAATTTCAAGTAACTCTTCTTATAGGTATTCATGTGTCTCTCCTTATGGGTAATGGATGGAATACCGCGAGGTATATGACCCGGGATTCGCTATCGTATTATTCATTTCCGAATATGATTCGGCTCGCCCGGTTCGGCTTGGTTTTTTGGTGATTAAATAGCTGCCTCCCGTAGATTGAGATCAAACGCGAGGTCCGCCGACCTTGAAATCGTGCCGATCATTCTTCACTTCCCCTCGCTTCAAGCTGAAGCCCAGATACTGGAACAATCTACTTCCTCTTTGTTAAGTTCATATTATTGCTTTGTTACATTTATAAATTACCGTCATTTGCATCCCAAGTTTCCAGCATTCCTTCAAAAATCCGAGGTTTAGCAGGCATCAACGGGATTCACCCCGCATAACTGTTTCATATAATTGTTTTTATTACGCAAGAATGGTAAACTGCGGGCAAGGTCTACGAGTTGACCAATGGACCTGAATATAGGCAGAGAATCATAAATATGAAAAATGAAAAAACCGCTCGAGAGTAAGCCGTGAAGCTACACTCCTTTGACATCATCCGGACCGCTTTTCCGGACCGCTCCTCTAAAACGGCTAGACGTCATGAATTTCATATCCTTGGAAAACAGCTATTTGCCGGCGCTAGTGGTCTGACCGACGCGGTCCCCTTTATCCGCTTCCATACTTAAAATATAAAGTTCTGCCTGAATGATTATGTGGAGACATCCATGACTCTTACTGTCCTGGCCCTGGTGGTCCTGGCCTCGGCCTTGCACGTTTCCTGGAACACCCTGGTTAAAAAGTGCAAAAATAAGGCTTCCTTTACCTGGCTGACCACTCTGGCGAGCACCCTGATCCTGCTACCGGTTTTCCTTATCTACCGATGGTCATCTTCCATTGATTTCGACTTTCGGATTCTACCCTGGGCCGCCCTCTCGGGCTTTTTCGAAGCCTGGTATTTTATTTTCCTGTATTCCGCCTATCGCCGGACCGATCTTTCCGTGGTCTATCCTTTGAGTCGAGGCGCGGCTCCGGTCTTGACCTTGCTCTTGGCCGGCACGCTGGTAGGGGATCATGTAACTTTCGACAAGGGCCTGGCGGTTATGGTCGTGACGTTGGGGATTGTGAGCGTCGGTCTATCCATTCAACAATCCGGCCAAGGCCCGGGGTGGGCCGGCGCGCTATTGTCCTTGGGATCGGGTCTCATGATCGCTTCATATCATCTGGTGGACCGCAAGGCCATGCTGCGGCCCAACCCGCTTGTCGTCTGGGAATACATGTTTCTCATGCAATTATTTCTGTCCATATTCATGAGCGCTTGGGGTTGTCTCGATCGAACGCGGGTTGAAGGGTTAAGATACGAATGGCGAGAGAACCGTTTGGGTGTCCTGGCGGTCAGCTTCCTCGCGCCGCTGGCCTATGGCCTCATTGTTCTGGCGTTAAAGCTTGGTAACGTGACCTACGTTACCGCCGGCCGCAATGTCGGGATCGTGATGAGTGTCATAGTGGGGATTATATACTTCAAGGAAAAAGTAAGCGGCCCTCGGGTCTTGGGTGCGGCCTTGATCACAATCGGCGTGGCCTGGATGGTGATATCGTAAAAACTTATAGGTAAGCTCTTGCTTTTGCCGGAGGAATAATTTAAATTACGCCTGCCTGCCAAGATTAAGCCCGGGTGGCGGAATTGGTAGACGCAAGGGACTTAAAATCCCTCGGGGCTTAGCCCCGTGCCGGTTCAAGTCCGGCCCCGGGCACCAATAAAGTCAATCAGTTACAACCAATGATTGTTATTAGCCTTATCCAGTTTTTTCATTTTTCACTATTTTTGTCCACCTACTGTCCCGCTTTTTTTGAAAGGCGGCTTACTCGGCGGAAAAGCAATATCCAAAGCTAAAATCAAAATCAGAGAGGCTCCTAAATGAAACGGTTCATCCCGGTCGTGGCGATACTGGCGTTATTCTTCTGCTTCGCAACACATGGCATTTCCTTGGGAGCGGATCAATCAAACACCACTCCGGCGAATAATCGCTTTGTCAAATCTGGAAACAATATTATTTTTGATTCAAAAACCGGACTGGAGTGGTTCGTCGGGCCTGATAAGGATATAACATGGAAAAAGGCTAAATATTGGGCTGAACATCTAACCGCCGCGGGCGGTGGTTGGCGTCTACCGACGCAACAAGAGCTGGCAGTATTGGATGATGCCGATCTTAACCCCCGACGCTTGGATCCGATATTCAAAATAACTGGATGGAGAGTGTGGGCGGTGGATGACAGCGATATCGGTTCCAAGTGGTTCGACTTCCTGGGCGAATACTGGGGCGACCTCCCGGAATCCAAAGACAGCCGGGCCTTTGCGGTTCGTTTGCGTAAATGATTTTTTCAACGGAAAAATTTTGGGTGATCAGTTGAGCCTGAACTTTTCAACCTGAATGCCGTTTTTAAATTTATTTAAAACAGACGCATTTTGAGCCATGGTCGCGGAAATATCCGCGACCATGGCCTGGAGTTTGGACATTTGAGTATGTAGAATTAGATTTTGCTTGACATACCTA
>JADFXS010000349.1 GCA_015233515.1 Deltaproteobacteria bacterium
TCCAACTGGTCCTTCATATCGTTGAGCTGAGTGATATCCCTTTCATTGACGACAACTAAAATAATTTCGCCTTTTTCATCGAATACCGGCGTCCCAGTGCATATCAGGGTCCTTTTGGTTTTCTTGGCGTATTGAACGCGAGTCACTCTCTGCTTGGTTTTTAAAATTTCCATGGTGACCGGGTTGTCAAAGGCCCCCATTTCCACAATGTCCTTGATATGACGTCCGATAAGAGATTCGGCCTTGACTCCGCTAAGTTCCTCGGAGGCTCGGTTGATGTTGATCACCAGCCCCTGGTGATCCGCGACCCATATTCCGTCTACGGAAGAGTCAAAAATTGCTTTAAGCTGGGCGTTGAGTCGTTCATATGATTCGGGACTATTGGGAGTCATCTTGGATTCGGTCTTATTTGGCATCGATATTAAGCCTCAGTGGTCTAACCTCGGGTCTTGGGCGGTTGGTTCGAGGAGATGTCAGATTCACAATCCGCGTACCCGATATTACTATATTCTAGCTAAAATCGCGATTATTTCTCGGTTCACCAAGGGTTGGTTCGCAAAAACTTCGTCGATAACCGGATTTCACGTTCCGTTCCCGGATAGATGAAGAACATGGCAGCGAGCGCATTTCGTGTAGCTTGCCGTGGGATTAGCGCGCAAAAATTAAAACCCGTTCGTTCTTCACATGTCGAAGATTCCTTGCCGCTTGCGGTGAGGAGCTTCAATTTCGGCTGCAAGGTTGATTGACAGATGCTCCCCCCTTCGATAATATCCAAGGAGAACGGGCAATAACATAGCATAATAACAGTTACATTTTAAATCGCCCGGTGTAAATGACGACGGTTGATGTCCTTAAAAGTCTGGGCCTTGGGGGTGAAATCGGATGGATCTCGATGAGCAGGCCGTGAAGGAATTATTCAAACAGGTCGTGACTTATGAGGATGGGGATTTGATCTTCGCCGAGGGCACTGCCGGTGGTTGGGTTTATATCGTCGCATTGGGCGAGGTGGAGGTCTTTCGAACTGTCGGCGACAGAAAGATTATCATTGATCGGGTTTACAAAGGTGAATGTCTGGGTGAAGTGAGCTTCTTCGACAAACACGTCCGATCAGCTTCGGCTCGGGCCGTAGGCCGGGTCGGCCTGATGCAGTTCAAGGATGAAGTCCTGGCTCAGGAATACAAAAAACTCCCGGATTATTTCAAAGTCGTTCTGGAATCCCTGGCCTTGCGTTTGAGAGCGCAGTTGAAAAAGGTAAGTTCCTTACTCAGCAACCCGAAAATTTACGCGCTATTGATGGAAGAGACTAAGCCGGGCAAGGATAGAAATTAGGCGGAAACGCGAATGAGTTCATCTGGAGCGCTGACGATGAAAAAACGGAGATTATGAATACCATTTTTCAATTATCCCAGGGAATATGCCATTTAGAGATAATCAGAGTCCAAGGAAATGCGCCTGGAAGCAAGGTTGTGGCTGTCTAATTTAAGTGGCTGAACACTCCGTGATCGAGGTTTTGGTCGTAAATGTATAAACAATCACAACCGCGGCTTCCTATTCTATTCTTTCCGACAACCTAGCTCGACGGTAATTTGACCATGATCGTCCAATGTGGAACCTGCCAAAGCAAATATCAATTGGATCCCAAAAAGGTCTCCGCGCAGGCGACTAGCTTTAAATGCCCGAAATGTGGGCAAATCATCGTTGTTTCCAATCAGACTTTGTCCGCGTCGGCCATGGAACCGCGGATAACCGTCGACCTGGATCAAAAAATAAGAGAACTGGAACGCCGACTATCCGACGACGCCCGCGGAATGAACCACGACGAAATTCATCCGGCTCTCCGTGAGCCGTCTTCCGTCTTGGACTTCACCCTATTATATCGGGATGATCAAGGGCTTTCTTTGCCGGTAATAAACGCCGACGTGCGGATACCATCGGTGGATAACCCGGTATTCACTCCGGCTCCGGGCCGGTACGATTCGCAACTGTCCATCGCCGTCACCTGCACTACTCGAGGAGCGAACATATACTACACCACCGACGGGTCAGACCCAACAGAGCGTTCCCCTCTCTACACAGGTCGCATCGAAATCACCGAATCGACCACCATCAAAGCCCGGGCTTTTAAAATCAGGCTGTTGAGCAGCGAGTTGATGGTCGGGGATTTTCAAATCAGCCAAACCGTCCAGGAACCCTATTTTTCGCCGCCGCCCGGCACTTTTTGGGAGGTCCAGGCAGTTTTCTTGACCTGCCCCACTCCAGGAGCGGAAATCCGCTTCACCACGGATGACAGTAAACCATCCCATGATTCGCAGAAATATATCCGGCCTATATATATCGACCGATCCACGACGATAAAGGCCAGGGCTTTTAAGCCGGAGCGGGAACCCAGTGAAATTGTCAGTGCCTTTTATGAGTTTACCGGTCAGGTTCAGACGCCGGGTTGTACCCTGGCACCAGGATTGTACACCGGCGAGCAGGTGCTGACCTTGACCTGCGCCACCCCCGGCGCCGAGATTCGATACACCTTGGACGGTCAGCAACCAGACGAGAACTCACCTCTTTATACCGGGCCGTTGGAGATCCGCTCTTCCATTATCCTTTCCGCCAAAGCGTTCAAGCCGGGCTGGGCGCCGAGCGAGTGGGTGCAGGGCGATTACGTGATCACCGGCCAGGTGGCGGCTCCGGTTTTGTCTCCATCACCCGGGCGCTACGACAGCAGGCAAATTTTGACTTTATCCTGCGAGACCCCGGAAGCTGAAATTCGCTATACCGTCAACGGTCGGCAGCCTGAGGAAAATTCACCGATCTATTCCAAGCCCCTGAGCATCCACTCTTCGGTTATCCTCCTTGTCCGAGCTTTCAGGTTTGCTTGGGAACCGAGCGAGGTTGTCCGAGGGGAGTATCTCTTTACCGCACAAGTGGCGACGCCGGTCTACTCTTTATCTCCAGGGACTTACGTTGGCCGCCAAATTTTAAGATTAACTTGCGCCACGCCGGAAGCCGAGATTCGCTTCACTACCGATGGTCGCGAAACTGATCAAACATCTTGGATTTACTCCGGACCGTTAGAGATCAAGGAAAGCACCAAAGTTTGGGCTAAAGCTTTTAAACCGGGTTGGGACCCAAGCGAGACTGTCCGGAGCGAGTATATAATTACCGGCCAGGTAGCGGTGCCGACCTGGTTGCCGGCGCCGGGAACATACACCAAGCCACAGATCTTATCGCTAAACTGTTCCACCCCAGAATCCGAGATTCGCTTCACCATTGATGGTTCCGAACCAGACCAAACGTCACAAATTTATCGCGGACCGTTAAATACTAAGGAAACCACTACGGTCTGGGCTAAGGCCTTCAGACCGGGTTGGGAACCGAGCGAGACAATCCGGGGTGAATACATCATCACGGGCAAGGTGGCAACTCCGGCTTGGTCGCCAACGCCAGGAACATATACAACGCCTCAGGTTTTAACTCTAACCTGTTCCACGCCGGAATCCGAGATTCGCTTCACTATCGATGGTTCCGAACCAGACCAAACGTCAGAAATTTATGTCGAGCCGCTAGAGATCAAGGAAAGTGCTACGGTCTGGGCCAAAGCCTTCAGACCGGACTGGGAACCAAGTGAGACCGTTCGAGGCGAATATATCATCACCGGCAAAGTAGCGACTCCAGTCTGGTCATTGCCACCAGGGACATACACAACGCCTCAGGTTTTAACTCTGACCTGCGCTACCTATGAAACCGAGATTC
>JADFXS010000350.1:0-1219 GCA_015233515.1 Deltaproteobacteria bacterium
CGCATGTTGAACAATTACGACCTGGTGACTCATTATGACGTCGGTCGGGGACTGCGTCTCCACGCCGGAGACGACCCTCAGCGCCTGACGCGCATGAACGCCTTGTTGACCCGGATCATGGGTGGAACGGTGGAATTGCCTCGGGAGCCTATTCCGGTCCTACGTTTGATCGACCGTCTGGTCACCTTGCTTTTAGTGAGCGGTTCCACCGGCCAGAAATACAAAACAGCGTGTTTATTCGATTTCGGGGAAATGATCTGCCCACCCGGTGATTATCATAATGAAAATCTGGCCTTGCTTCTCAATTGGGCGCGGAGTCCTATTATCCGTCGAGTCAATCTGATCTTTATCCTGATGACCTCGGGCTTGGCGCAGCTTCATCCGGCCTTGGCCCAGAGCGGCTACACCGCGGAAATTCGTTTGCCCATGCCGGCTATTGAGCTCCGGCGCCAATTCGTGCGTCAGGTTTATGCGGTTTCGGAACCTGATGCCGATCGGCTGTCCAGCTTAAGTGCCGGCTTGACCATCGCCAACCTGGATCAGCTCCTCCGCTTGACCGGCTTGGTCCTTAAGCCGGAAAATCGGAAAGCTGTTCCGCCGGCGGAATCTTCAACATCCGCCTCCGGAATTCAACCGGCCGGTGGAACTTTGACCAGGTTGGAAACCAGATCGGAAGATACTTCCGGTCCGGAGGCGACGACCAAGGTGGGGTCCTGGCAAAACGATCAATTGACTCAAGTGAAGAAGCAGCTCATTGAAGCGCAATGTCCCGGCTTGATCGAGTTCGTCGAACCACACTTGAATTTGGACCTGATCGCCGGACATGAAATGGCTCGACGCCGCCTGGCCGAAGACGCCCGCTTGATCCTGGACGGTCATTTGGAGGCCGTGCCCATGGGATACCTTATCTGCGGTCCGGTGGGAGTCGGTAAGACCTTTTTGGCCATGTGTTATGCCGGCACGGTTGGCATTCCGTGTGTAACCATCAGAAATTTCCGTAGTAAATATGTCGGCGAAACAGAAGCCAACCTGGAAAAAATTCTGAATGTCCTGCGGGAACTCGGGCCGGTGGCGGTGATCATCGACGAGGCCGATGCCGCTGTGGGCGATCGGGCGGCGAGCGGCGATTCCGGAACCAGCGCCAGGGTTTTTGCTCAACTAGCCGGCCAGATGGGTGACACTCGTTATCGTGGTCGAATAATTTGGTTCATGCTTACCT
>JADFXS010000350.1:1236-1911 GCA_015233515.1 Deltaproteobacteria bacterium
CCGGACCTTCTACCTATCGATTTGAAACGTCAAGGCCGTTGTGAAGAGCATATCCCGCTGTTTTATCCGGAAACTCGGGAAGAAGTCAGGTCCATGTTCCTGGTCATGGCCAAGAAACTGAAGATTGAGTTACCCGAGGATAGTCTGCCTGACTTGAACTTGACCAACCCTTTAAGCGGCGCGGACATCGAAGCCTTGCTCACTCGGGTCAATCGCCGGAGCTTGCTGGCCGGTCGGCCGGTGGATCCGGAATGGATGGCCGAAGCTATGAGTAGCTTCCGCAGTTCCCGCGGTCGCGAGCATGAACTGCAAATGCTGGCCGCCATAATGGAATGCACGGATATGGCCTACCTGCCTCCCAGTGTTAAAAAGGTTGTGGACGCTCCGGGCGGATGGGCGGCTGTGGAAGAAAAATTTCGCGATTTGACGGTTATGCTGGAAAAATAAGAGGTGACTGGAAAGTAGGCATTTGGGCCCGGATTGAGGAGGGCGATATTTTGAAGCCGGAGGAATATGGTCGTATTTCGAGGACTTGAATATCCCCGCGGCAAGCTGCGAGGAGCTTCGACATGTGAGGGACGGAATTATTAAGTTTTTGCGGGCTAACCCCGTCGCAAAGCCACGGGGTTAGCGAGCAAAAGAATTAAAACACTTTCCTTCCTGCAAGGCGCGTCA
>JADFXS010000350.1:2025-2443 GCA_015233515.1 Deltaproteobacteria bacterium
TGCAGCGCCGGTAAAGGTCCATCGACCCGGCTTTGGTCCAGGCCTCGTAACGGGAACGACTAATCAGTTTCGGCAGGAAATGGGCTTTCATAAAGTTCTTGAAGGTGTGGGTATCGGACAGGAATATCTCGCCGGTCCGGCTGGTTCCAATTCTCCTGATGGCATCCAGGGCCAGGGTTTCCTCATTGACCGGAATGCCTCGGACAAAGCTTTTGCACATTTCCACAAACTCGTTGGCCATGGTGATCATTTCCAGGCAGGAGGTGTTCCCGTACTCTATATAGCCGACGTCATGGATCAGATTGCAGCGGGAGAGCAGGGAAGTCACAATGGAGAACATCGACTCGGCCCCGGCTTGCGCATCCATGACTTTCGAATCAGTGGCCCCGGCGAACGCCCAAATCGGCAAACCATAAAT
>JADFXS010000350.1:2463-3741 GCA_015233515.1 Deltaproteobacteria bacterium
AGCCAGAGCAGCCTGGGTCAGGCTCCATTCCGGACAACCATAGGAGACCACACTCGACTTCATGTCCAACACACTGACGTTGGGACCGAACAGGAACGGAGCTCCCCGGCTGACCAGCTGATGAATCGTCAGTCCGGCCAGGTTCTCCGCTATCCCCATGGCCATGGCGCCCGCCAGGGTGACCGGCGCTCCGCCGCCGGCGTTCGAACCGGACGGCAGGCAGACCGGTATACCTTTAGTAGCGCAAAAAACCAGCCGATCCATCACGTTGGCCGGAAAACGGAGAGGACTGATCGCCTCTGAATAATTCAGCAAAAATGGTTTTTTTCGGAGCTCTTCCTCGCCGCCGGCGACCAGGCTGGCGATTTTATGGATTTTGACGATGTCATGCGCGCCATCGGCGATGAAAACCAGCGGTTTGTTGGTGTTCCGGACCATCTCGGCAAAGGTGTAAACATAGATGTTATCGACCGGAACGTCATCCGGGTTGCACATGGACATGGCGAAGGAAATGTTTTCCAACCCGTCCACCAGCTTGGCGAAATTGCCGGCATCCTTCAGCAGGGTCCGGCGGCGTTCCCCGGTTTCCAGGTCGATGGTGAAAGTGGTGTCGGAACCGGTGCCGTAAAAGGGATTGTTGTCAGCCAGGGGCATGGCCCGCCGGCCGGTCTGATCATACAATACGATCTGCCGGGGGGCTGATTTCAGGGCGTCTTCCACCAAAAAACCCGGGATATAAAGCCAATCGCCCTCCCCGGCCCGGCAGCCGTTATCCAGAAGCATCCGGCGGACTTCCGGATGCTCCATTTTTATCCCGATCTTTTCCAGTATTTCCAAAGCAGCCGTATGAATAGCCAAGGCCTGCTCCCGGTTAATTACCTTCAGAAGCGGCTGGAAACATGGAATTTCTATTTGCGTCATTTCAATTTCCTTTCATTCATGGATTAAGCAAGATTGCGTGCTTATCGAATAGTGCCGGCCCTCGCCGGACGTGGAACAAAATCCGGTGGCCGGCTCGTCTTTCGTTGATATTTTTCAACGGGTGATAATTTCGGTATCGGCCGAACTCCAAGCAAGGAAGCGTTTACCCAGCTTCAGGTCGAAGAATGAATTTTGCGTCACGACAGCCATTTCATGGTCGCGCCGTTGAGCATTAAACGCTTGAAAAACAACATTGCAATTAGGTTCTTGATCGTCATTTAACGCTTCACGATATTGTTTCAACCTTGTTTTTCCCACGCACCACATTCCTTTTAATTCTCTCTAATAATTCATCTA
>JADFXS010000351.1 GCA_015233515.1 Deltaproteobacteria bacterium
CGCCGAGCCATAACTAGCTAAGCGGATGAAATCAATGGACACCGGCATAGTCATCTGTCTGACCAGATCGGCCATGAAAATGAAGACCCCATTAAGGGCTCCGACCAAGACGACATCCGTGCCCGCATATTTAGCGGAAAGATCCTCAGCCAAGGCTTTGACGCGTTCGTTATTCCGTTCCTGGGACAACACCAGATGCAACGTGTGATTATTCATATTTCCCAACGTATGATAAGAATTTCTCACTAATATACAAACATTAGCATAACTTTTTACAGGCGCTCTGTCAATCGGACAAGCAATCGACTTTTCCGCATTATAAAGAGTCTGACATGGAAGGTATAGTAAAAACAATGGTATAGGGCAATACAAAAGTAAAGATCGGGAAAGTTCCTGCCAATGGTTGACACTGATCAGCCCTCCTGTTAACTTAATCCACTTTTGATCGAATCGGATGAATATTATTTAATGCCAACCTTTTTCAAGGCGGTCAGTGATTCACAGAATGAGTGAACCAGGGCGAATAGTTGAATTTATTGAAGAACGTGGCTTCATAACCGCGGTGGTCACCAGAGTCAAGGGACCAAAGCTGCTGGTCCTGAGTGAAACCGATCGGGAAATGAACATTTCCGCTAACCGTGTCCTTCACGAAACCAAGCCTGGCTTGGATACTAGTTTGCCTCGCCTGGATTTGGTCAGAGCGCTCAAGGATATTTCCCGCCGGCGCATCGAACTCTGCCAATCCATAAACTACGAGGAACTCTGGGCTCTTCTGGATGGCGAAGGGGAAGAGTTTACCTACGGCTATCTGGCCGAACTGGCCTGGCCCGGCCCGGCCGGACCGGACCGCGTGGCCGCGATATTGAGGGCCGTGTTCGCCGACGGATTATATTTTAAGATGCGTCCGGGCTCAGCCCAGCGTCATAATCCGGAAATCATCGATCAGATTTTACGCTCTCGCGCCAAGGAATCGGAAAAAGAGAAGGAGTTGATCGAAGGAAGCGAGTGGATAGCTCGAGTTTGGACCGGCGACTTCAGCGACGAGCCGGGTTTCGGAAAACGAATCATCAAAATCCTCAAGGAAATGGCGATCAACGGCGAAGAGGCGCCGGAAAGCAAATGGGGCTGGAAAATATTGGAACGGGCCGGTCTTGGGAATGATCCGTGGCATCCATTTCAGATTCTGGTCAAGCTCGGCGAAATGCATATCAATGAAAACTTGGACTTAATACGTCATGACGTGCCGATCAACTTTTCAGCCGAAGTCCGCGCCGAAGCAGAAAGCGTGGCCAAGCTTAGGGCTTGGCGTAACCAGACTCGCCTTGACTTGACCCACCTGGAGGTTATCACCGCGGATAGCGGGGGCGCCAGGGATTTCGATGACGCCGTCAGCCTGGAAATCAAAAACGGCAAATGCATGCTCGGAGTTCACATCGCCGACGTTTCCGCGGTCATCCATCCAGGGTCGCTCCTGGATCAAACCGGCCAGGAACGGGCCACTTCCATTTATATGCCCGATCAGCGCATTCCCATGCTGCCGGAAGTTTTATCCGAAGAATGTTTAAGTCTGAAAGAAGGAGAAATCCGGCCCGCCTTTTCCTTGTTAGTCGAGCTGACCGAAACCGGCGAGGTCGTCAACTATGAGTTCACGCCGAGTCTGGTAACCGTAAAACGGCAGCTTAGTTATCAAGAGGTGGACATAGCGGTAAACCATGATCTGATCCTGGGACGCATGTTCAAAATCAGCCAAGGCCTGAAAGCCAAACGTCTGAGTCAGGGGGCTATGATCCTGCCTTTACCGAAACTCAACGTTTATCTGACTCCGGAAGGTGAAATCGGCGTTAATCTGACCTTGTGGGAAAACCCCGGCCGAGCCATGATCAGTGAGTTCATGATCCTGGCCAACTATCTGGCTGCTGATTTCTTACAGCGAAGCGGGGCGACCTGTTATTATCGCAGCCAAGGGGCGCCGTCGGAAATAATCGTACCCGGCGATACCGATTGCACCGATCTATTCCCTTGCCTGAAACAACGCCGCTATCTGGACCGGGTGCACTGGGGGACTACGCCGTTACCCCATTACATGATGGGGCTGCCGCTTTACACCAATCTGACCTCACCCTTGCGACGATACATTGATTTGATTATCCAGCGTCAAGTTCGATCCGTGGTGGCCGGCGGCCCCCCGTTATATCTCAAGGAAGAAATGGATGCCATTCTGACCCTGATTGAAGAAACCCGCCGCAGGGCCAATATACTGCAGAACAATCGCCGACGTTACTGGCTGCTCCGCTATCTGGAAGGTCCGGGCCGCAAAAACTATGAAGCCTTGGTGCTGGAGCGTTTTCCGCATAAATGGAAAATCTTTTTAACGGAAATTATGTTGGACGCCGACTTGCCCATCCGCTCCGGTCAACACCTGGAACTCGGGGAAACCATCACCGTGCGCATCAAAAAAATAGACGCCCGGCAGGATATTTTAAAATTTGATTTAGCCTAGCTTTCGAGCGCTTGACCCGCCTCGTCTCGGCGGTTAGGATACTCGAAATGATATGGTTCCCATCGGCGCCCCCTAGGGGCCGCAAGATTGTAGCCCGGCGATTTATCGCTAGGAAATCGTTTCGCATATAATATTTAGTCGCGCAGCGACTAACCGATCCGTGGGGGCGGGTCCGGCAAAGTGAAGCCGCCTCGGGAGTTGATAGATGAAATTTCAAGATAAAAAAAACAGTTATCAAGGGCCGGTCCAGGCCGTGATCCTGGATTGGGCCGGAACCGTGATTGATTACGGATGTTTAGGCCCGGTCTCGGTTTTCGTCAAAATATTCGAACAAAACAAAGTCCCGGTTACCATGGCCGAAGCGCGAGCGGCCATGGGGTTGAAGAAAAAAGATCACATCCGCGCCATGTGCGCCATGGAAAGCGTGGCGACCAAATGGCGGGCAGCCCATGGGCGCTTGCCCACCGAAGACGATGTCGAAGCCATGTACCTGGTCACCGAACCAATGATGGTCAAAGCGGTGACCGATCATTGCGATATTATTCCCGGAGCTTTGGAAGCTATTGCCACGTTGCGGACAAATGGAATCAAAATCGGTTCTACCACCGGTTATCCCGGCGTGGTCATGCAGCCACTCCGGGCCCTGGCGGCCGAACGCGGCTATAGGCCTGATTCGGTGGTCTGCCCGGATGACGTGCCGGCCGGCCGGCCCCATCCTTATATGTGTTTTTTAACCGCCATAAATCTAAAGGTGTATCCACTGGAAGCCTGCGTGAAAATTGGTGACACCGTGGCGGACATCAAGGAAGGCTTAAACGCGGGCCTATGGACCATCGGTTTGACGAAAACCGGCAATGAACTGGGTTTGAGAGAATCCGAAGCCCTGGCCCTTCATCCTGATGAACTTCAGGTCCGCCTAAGCGCGATCGAGGAAAAATTCCATGAGGCCGGAGCTCATTATGTCGCGGAAAGTCTGGGGGACTGCCCGCGCCTGATCGAGGATATTCAGGCCCGCTTGCGCAATGGCCAGAGGCCATAGTTGAAATTCGACACGGCCGGCCGCGGGGCAAACGATCAACGGATGGTTCGACGCGAATATGGACATGGGAGTGCCCGACCCGCCGCGCATGGCGGGTTATAAAGCAAAGCAACATGCGCTTACTGTCGTTAATAGGAAAATGATGGTTTTGACAACGCCGCATTTAGGTAATGAGTTCCAGCTAGCTCCCAAGCTCCA
>JADFXS010000352.1 GCA_015233515.1 Deltaproteobacteria bacterium
GATGGCGAAGGCGCACAAATTGCCGGCGGTAATAGTATCCATGCCCAGTCGATCGCAGATGTCGTTAAGATAGAGGATTTCCTCGATGCTGTCGATCATGCAGAGTCCACCAAAGGCATAGATCGTTTCGTATTCGGGACCTTCACAAACCAGACCGGCGTGACGACCGTTTTTAACCGTGGTATGGCGTCCGCAAGCCATGAAACATTTCAGGCAAGCCTTGGGCTGGACGTCGCATTTGGCATTCAGGGCGTCGGCGCTGATTTGTTCCCATTGATCATATTTCCCTTCCGACCAGTAACGAGTGGGGAAGCAATTGTTGCTGTTGGTCACTTTGACCAGCTGGGGCGTACCGAAAGACTTGTAACCCAGGACTCCGGGGTTGTCCTTTCCGAGAGCGGCGATTTTTTTGGCCAATTCCTGAGCGCCGGCTTTGTCGAAAATGGGGCGAGATCGGTCGCCTTGAAAAACGATGGCTTTGACCTTTTTGGCGCCCAATACCGTGCCGACGCCGGTTCGGCCGGCCTGACGCCAATAGTCGTTGTTGATGACGCCGAAGCGCACCAATTTTTCCGCGGCGGGGCCGATGACGACGGCGCCAGGTTTTTTGTAACCACGATCATTTCGGGTGAAACGTTTTAAAGCTTCGTCTTCAGTCTCATAGGTCTCTCGGCCCCATAGGTCGCCGGCTTCGTGAAAAAGAACTTCTCCGGGGTGGATTTCCAAGACTATCGGCGCAGCGCTTTGGCCATGAATAATGATGGCGTCGTATCCGGTGGAATCGATGGCTTCCGGGACCTTGCCGCCGGAGTATGATTCCGCATACAAACCGGTTTGAGGGGATTTAGTGAAAACGCCATAACGGCAACCGCCCCATATGGAGCTGGCCGCCGCTGGTCCGGTGGCAAAGATCAGACAATTTTCCGGAGCCAGGTGATCGACTCCGGCCGGATTGAGTTCATAGAGCAGATGAGAGGCCAGTCCTTTTCCGCCGATGTACTTTTCGTATATAGATTCGTGCGGCCGTTCGGTCCAAAAATTTTTTTCGGTGAGATTTATTCTGAGAATTACGCCGTAATATCCTAACATATGGTTTCTCCGTGGCTGTGGGTGGTTGGGCTCTGAGAGTCACTTAAACGTTTAATTCGACCAGATTATCCGACGAAATTTTAATTGTCAAGGCTAAAAGTTGTCAAGCGCGGATTATCATATAACTATTGAAAAATTTAGAATTATTTTATATACAATCTTGGTCGGTCGCGTCCCGGCCCAACCAATATTCCCGCTTGGCCGGGATGGTCGGGCGCCGGGGGTTTTGGTGGGGCTTTTTGGCGACCACAAAACGGTTTATTTAAATAATTATAATAAATTCAAGTATTAATAGCAGTTTGATTTTCATGGTCAGAAAATTCTTGACAGAAGTCTATAAAATCGCTATCAATCTTGTGAGTTTAACGTTTTAGTTCATTTTAGCCAACAGGAAGGAAAGTGAGGGTCCTATGTTGAATGAACAATTATGGGATTTGAGAGCCAAGTATATCTCCAATGGTGTGGGAAGTACTTCGAAAAAGTTCGTAGCCTGTGGTAAAGGGGCGCTGTACCGCGATGCGGACGGTCGAGAATACATCGATTTCGCCGGTGGCATCGGCGCCATGAACATAGGCCATAGCCATCCCAAAGTCGTCGCCGCTATCAAGGATCAAGCCGAAAACCTGACCCATAGCTGCTTAATGGTCAACCCTTATGAACCCGCGGTCAAGCTGGCGGAAAAGCTTTGCCATATTGCTCCCGGGAAGTCTGACAAAAAGGCGGTTTTTCTGACTTCCGGGTCGGAAGCAGTGGAAAACGCCGTTAAAATAGCCAGATATTACACTAAAAGACCGGGAATCATCGTCTTTGATAATGCTTACCACGGTCGCACGCTCTTGACTCTGACCATGACCGCCAAGGTCAACCCTTTCAAACGCGGTTTCGGCCCCTTTGCCCCGGAAATTTATAAATTACCGTTCGGCGACCAGGCCGGCCCGGAAGTGCTGTTGGACTTCTTCAAGAAAAATATTGACGCCGAACATGTGGCGGCTCTGATAGCCGAACCGATTCAAGGCGAAGGCGGATTCATCTGCCCGCCCCCGGATTACTTCCAGAAACTGGCCAAAATTTGTCGCGACCACGGCATTCTGTTCGTATCCGATGAAATTCAAGCCGGCATGGGCCGAACCGGCAAAATGTGGGCGATCGAAAACTGGGGAGTAGAACCCGATCTGATGACCGTGGGCAAAAGCCTGGCGGCCGGATTGCCTATCTCCGGAGTCGTCGGCCGCGCGGATATCATGGATTCAATCCATCCCGGGGGCGTGGGTGGAACTTATGGCGGCAACCCTCTAGCTTGCGCGGCCGGTGTGGCGGTTCTGAATATCTATGAAGAAGAACACATGCTGGAAAAATCCGTGGCTTTGGGAAAAAAGCTGAAAGCCAAGTTTGACCAATGGACCAAGGAATATCAGGTCGTCGGCGAAGTTAGAGGCTTGGGAGCCATGCTGGGTATCGCCATCGTGGGACCCGACAATCAACCTTCGGCGGACAAAGCGAAGAAACTGCTCGACCACTGCCTTGAAAACGGTCTGATCGTATTGATTTGCGGTATTTATGGCCATGTGCTCCGTTGCCTGTGCCCGTTCGTGATTACCGACGAACAGCTGGAAAAGGCTTTCTCGATCATTGAAAGCGGCTTAAAGACCATCAGTTGATAAGCACAAATTCCGACTTCGGCTTCCCAGGCCGAGGTTATTGAAAACCTCCTGATCAGCCGGTAATCCGGCATGATCAGGAGGTGGATTTTTCTTCTTTTTCCTAAAAAGATTTCCGCAATACATCCATCTAATCGCATTACCGCCATTCACAACGAAAATGACGTGCTCATTCATCGGCTTGCCAAACTCGAGAGTTTCCGGTAATTAGCTACATATCTTAATTTCACGGTCCGAAAAATTCGAGGTTCATATGGGTAAGCGAAAAAACAGGCCGCGCCGGCCCTATCATCCGCCCAAATTCTGGCTGTTAATTGTCACCGTCATCCTGTTCATTTTTGTGGGCATTACTGTTTACACCCGCTTGAACAAGTACCAGACCACGGGGGCGATCACATTAAGCGGTTTGCAAAAAAAAGTGACGGTTGAACGGGATGAGAACGGCATGGCCTATTTATTCGGCCAGGACTTTCACGATCTGGCCATGGCTCAAGGCTTTATCACCGCCCAGAACCGACTTTTCCAGATGGAACTGATCAAGCGCGCTGCTACCGGACGCCTCAGCGAATTGTTGGGGCAAGCGGGACGGGATATCGACCGGCGACACCGGACTATCGGCTTTTTGCGGCAAGCTCGGAAACAGGCTCGTATCCTCAACCGCGAAACCAGAACTTGGCTGGAAAATTACATCCTCGGGGTCAACGCCTACATCCGAACGATGACCAGTGAACATCCCTTGGAATTCTGGTTGGCCGATCTCACGCCAGAACCATGGACGATAGAAGACTCGTTGGCCATCATTTTTCTGATGAGCTGGACCAGCGCCGGAAATCTGCAAACCGAAATCATCGCCCAGATGCTGGTTGATAAATTGGGTTATGACAAAGCCCTGGAAATATTTCCCCTTAATATCAATCCCGATGATGAGCTGACCAAGTCCTCCCATCAGTCCCGAGACATCAAAGAGAGACATGAAATCCTGAACCTT
>JADFXS010000353.1 GCA_015233515.1 Deltaproteobacteria bacterium
AGCGGCGGCGATCCCAAAAACGGTCTGACCCAGGCCGAGCGTCTTATCACCAATGACAAGGTCGTCTCTATCATGGGGGCTTACCAGAGCAGTGTCACCTATCCAAGCACCCAAGTCGCCGAAAAATATGAAATTCCCTACATCGTCCCGTCTTCCTATAAACCCGAGATCACCGAACGCGGATTCAAATACACTTTCCGGATCGCGGCTAAAGGTTCCTGGTTTTCCCGTGACCAGATAAGACTGATCGGGGACTTGGCCAAGGAAGGTGGAACCACCATCAATACGGTCGGTTTTGTCTATGAGAACGGCGACGCCGGGAAAAATTTCGCGAAAAACTGGAAAATAGAAGCCGAAAAAGCCGGCTTAAAAGTCGTCCTGGATGAAGCCTATCCCGATACCTTGACGGATTTTTCGCCGGTGGTCTTGAAGATGAAATCGTCCAAGGCCGATGCTTTCCTGCTCTGTTCCAACGCTTCGGACGCCATTTTGCTTTCCAAAACCATCGCCGAGATGAAATGCTACGCCAAGGTCTTCGTGGCCACGGCCACCGGTCATGCGGATCCGGCGTTCTTGAAGAACTTGGGTAAAAACGCCGAATATCTTTTTGACCTCAGCGAATGGGAAGCCGACTCCGGTAAGGCCAGCGTCAAGGAAGCGAACGAAAAGTTTAAAAAGAAAACCGGTCATGAACTGAGCGCCGAAGCGGTCGACTCCTATGTCGGAATGTATGTTCTGGCCAACGCGTTGGAAAAAGCCGGATCGCTCGATCCCAAAAAGATTCGTGAAGCCCTGGCTGCGACGAAAATAACCACTGGCCCGGCCATGATCGTTCCTTATGAGGCCTTTGAGTTCGATCAGGACGGTCAGAATAAGTTCGCGGGCCTGGTGGCGGTCCAGATTCGGGACGTCAAAGGGACGCTGGAGAGGGTGACCATCTGGCCCAAGGCGGCGGCCAGGTCCGGATGGAAGCCGGTCGTGCCCTTCCCCAAATGGGAAGAAAGGAAGTAACCGACGGGTCGTTGTTCGGGGCGTCTTTCCTGGCGCCCCGTAAATAACCAAGGTCGATGATAATTATAAGAGGTCCCCATATCATGGAAGTCATGATTCAAGCCATCCTGAATGGCATTTTAATGGGCGGGATTTACGGCGCAACCGCGTTAGGTTTGACCTTGATCTTCGGTGTCCTGAAAATCATCAATTTCGCTCACGGGTCCCTGCTCATGGTCGGCATGTTCCTCTCCTATTATCTAGTCACCTTGACCAAGATGAATCCTTATCTGGCCATATTGTTCATCGCTCCCGTCCTTTTTTTCTTCGGGTATTATATCCAGCAGTTCCTGGTTAAGCCGGTCTTTGAATCGGAACATGATGTTCGAGAGCCCATCGGCGTTATCATTCTGACTACCGGGCTTTGGTTCGCCCTGGAAAATATCGCCATTCTTTTTTTTGGCGCCGAATACAAAATGGCCCAAACAACGGTCGGATCGAAAAGCTTCATTATCGGCGAGTACATCATCAACGGCCCCCGCTTGTATGCTTTTATCATTTCTTTCGCCATGGCCGGTCTGCTGCACGTTTTTCTTAAATACACCTGGATGGGCAAAGCCATCCGCTCCGTCAGCCTTGATCGCGAAACTGCCAAGCTGATGGGTATAAAACCTTACAATATTTTCAATATCGCCTTTGGAATCGGCACGATGATCGCCGGCATCTCCGGCGCGATACTGATACCGTTTTATTATGTTTTTCCGACCGTCGGCGTTCCGTTCGATAACCGGGCCTTTGTCATCGTGGTCCTGGGAGGCTTGGGCAGCATCCCCGGAGCCATGCTGGGCGGAGTCATCATCGGGGTCATCGAATCCGTGGCGTCGCAATTCATCATGACTTCCTGGACCGAAGCGTTGATTTTCGTCATTTTCATCACGCTTCTTTTTGTCAAGCCGGCCGGATTATTCGGTTTAAAACAGGACTGGTAAGGGGGAAATCATTCATGGAACAAACCAGGCCAAACATATTATCCGCCAAATACATATTGCCGTCGCTTTTCCTGGCTTTTCTGGCGCTCCTCCCTTTTATCATCACCAGTCCGGCTTACATGCAGATCATCATCATTTTGCTGTTCTACGCATACTTAACCACCAGCTGGAACGTGGTCGGTGGGTTCGCCGGGGTTCTTCCCTTGGGGCACGCCGGGTTTTTGGGAATCGGCGCTTATACTTCGACCCTGCTCTATATGACTTTCGGCGTGTCACCCTGGATCGGGATGCTGGCCGGCGGGCTTCTGTCCGCTCTTATAGGCATTCTTATCGGCTTGCCCACCTTTAAGCTCAAGGGCGCGTACTTCGCCTTGGCCACCATCGCCTTGGGGGAGACCATGCGCATCACCGTGGGCAACATAGAAGAAATCTGGAAGTTTAAGATCTACGCCAACAGTGGTATTCAGATACCCTTGGCCGAGCCTTCGTTCGTGGTTTTCCAGTTCGCGGACAAAGGCTCTTATTATTACGTGATTCTGGCCATGCTTTTGGGAGCGCTTTTGCTCACCTACCTGATTTACAACTCCAAAACCGGATACTATCTCCGGGCGGGTGGAGAAGAGCAGGAAGTAGCCGAATCCCTGGGGGTGAACGTCCCGAAGTTCAAGCTTTACGCCATGTCCGTCAGCGCTTTTCTTACCGCCCTGGCCGGGACGTTTTACGCGCAGTTGACCCTTTACTTTTATCCCCGGGGTATCATGTCCCTGGACATCTCGTTTGAAATCGCCTTCATCGCCATTGTCGGAGGTCGGGGGACCGTGGCCGGCCCTATCCTGGGCGCGTTGCTCCTCAGACCCATTTCCGAATTGACCAGAATATATTGGGGCGGCTCGCTGCCCGGACTTCATCTGGTTATTTTCGGGATAGTCCTGGTCGTTGTCATTATTCTGCAGCCGCGAGGCATTCAACCGATTATGGCCCGCATCTATGAACGGATTTTGGAGATGTTGACTCCCACAAAAGAAAAAGCCATCGGAGGGAAAACCGGTGTCGTTTCTATCAATCAATAGATTGACTAAAAGGTTCGGCGGCCTGACCGCCGTGGATAATCTGGACATCAACATTGAAAAAGGGCAAGTCCTTGGGCTGATCGGTCCAAACGGCGCCGGCAAATCCACGGCCTTCAACTGCGTCGCCGGGGCCTATCCTCCGACTTCGGGCCGCGTTCTCTTCAAGGACGAAAACATCGAAGGCTTTAAACCGTGGACGATATGCGCCAGGGGAATTGCCAGGACCTTCCAGATAGTCAAGCCGTTGCAAACCAGGACCGTTCTTTTCAATGTGATGGTCGGCGCTTTTTGCCGGACGGAGAGCAAGAAAAAAGCCACGGAAATCTCCATAGAGGTTTTGGAGTTTCTAGGTTTGCTCGGCAAACAGGAGATATTAGGTAAAAACCTGACTATCGGCGACCGCAAGCGCCTGGAGCTGGCCAGGGCTTTGGCCACCGGACCGGAATTATTGCTCATGGATGAAGTCATGGCCGGTCTGCGGCCCTCCGAAGTGGATGAGATGATCGGCATTGTCCGTAAAATCCGGGATCGCGGCGTCACGATTTTCCTGATCGAGCATATCATGCAGGCGATCATGAACCTTTCGGATCGCGTGGTGGTGATCCATTACGGGAAAAAAATAGCGGAAGGGTCGCCCAAGGAAGTCTCCAAGGAGGAGAAGGCCATCAAGGCC
>JADFXS010000354.1:0-3188 GCA_015233515.1 Deltaproteobacteria bacterium
ATAAACCATGGCCCCCGACAGACCCGAAAATGTATACTTCGAAAGAGTCGAAGTAGCGACCATTGTCGGGGTGGAGCCTCACGTGCTCCGCTTTTGTAAATCGGAATTCCCGCAGATTAAACCGGTCCGTTCCGGGACACAACAAAGGCTTTATCGTCGACAAGACCTGGATACTTTCCTGATCATCAAAAATCTTCTATATACCGAACAATATACTATTTCCGGCGCGAAAAAATACTTGAGCCAACCGATAAGTAAAAGCCCATCTCCGCCGGTCAGTTGGGAGAAGACATTGCTCAGCCAGATCAAGCATGGCCTTATTGAAATCAAGAATATGCTTGAAGAAACCCGCCCGACCAAAAAACGGGAACGCGTGCCGGCCAACCAGGCTCGCTTGCCGTTCGATGAAGATTAAAAACTTTAGCGGACCACTCTATCGGGTTACGCCGATATAACTCTACCTTATTGCTTGTGTCTTATGACGCTGTCCGATCGCCGACTTGAAATGGATGGATCGCCATAACCGTACTCAATTCCGTTTTTGAGGAGAAAGCCATGGGGGCTGTAAGACTTAAAAATCTTAGTTCACGCTTGGGAATCGCCATCCTGGCCAGTGTGTTAATGATTTTAAAAGCCAGGCTGCTGGCGCCGATCTTTGCCTTTGGCTGGGAGACTTTTCCATCGATTATCGACGCCGTTGTCGAGACCTTTTTTTATATCACCGTCGGTTGGCTCTCCTCCGGCCTGCTGGATTTCTTCATCTGGGGTGGCATGGAAATGAAGACCGGGCGCCCCGTACCGAAATTGCTCAAGGACATTGTCACCGGGATCATTTTTGTCGCGATAATTCTTACCATCCTGGCTCGAGTTTTCAGCGTGCCCATCGCGGGTTTGGTGGCCGGATCGAGCGTCATGGCGGCGATCATCGGCTTGGCCGTCACCCTCATGATCTCCGACGTCTTTTCCGGCGTGGCCTTGAGCGTGGAAGGAGCCTATTGCGTCGGCGATTGGCTGGAAATTGAAATGAAGACCAAAACCGCCGGGTACATCACCGGCAAAATGGTGGAAATAAACTGGCGCGCCACGCGCTTACATACGCACGCCGGGGAAGTGGTCGTGGTTCCCAACAGCGAAATCGCCCGGATGAGATTTATTAATTTCAGCATCCCCCACCGGCACTATCGGGCCGAAGTCCTGGTCCACCTCAGCCATACCATCCCCGCGGACCGGGTCAAAAGGGTTCTGGGCGCCGCTCTCAAAGCCACCTCCGACGTGATGACCGACCAACCGTCGGAAATAACCTTATTGAGATTTGACCCACGCGGCGTGACTTGGGGAATCAGGTTCTGGGTCGGCGATTATTCCCTCAATAGCAGAGTAATGAACCAGCTGCACGAAAACGTATTAAATTATTTGCAAGTCGCCGGTATCGATCTCTCCTACAACCGGATTGATCAGAGAATCGTGACCTCCGGGATGGAGGAACTCAAGAAAAAGCCCTTAAAAACCGGATTGATCAAGCGCATCGAATTATTTGAGGTTGTGGATAAAAAGCATCTCGAGCTTATGGCGGATTCCATGCGGGAGCACTTTTATGCTCCCCAGCAGATGATATTTTCTCAAAACCAGGAGGGTTCTTCCCTATTTATCGTGGCGGAAGGCTTGGTTAATATTTTGATCGCGGAAGAAAATGGCCAAAATAAATTGCTTTCTCATATTGAACCCGGAAAATATTTCGGGGAAATGTCCTTGTTGACCGGACAGCCGCGCACGGCGTCGGCTCAAGCGGAAACAGAAGTAATTTGCTATGAAATCACCAAGGAAACCATCTCCGCCATTATCAATGACGAACCGGCCGTTTTGCAGAAGCTGAGCAAGGTCATGGGCGAACGTCAGATCGGATTGAACCGGATCAGTGAGTCCTATGAAATCCATTCCCTGGAAAATGAAAAAGAAAAACACAGCAACTGGTTGTTACAGACCATGCAAATTTTTTTCGGAATCAAGCACGGTTGACCGGAAAAATTTTTGAGAATCGCTATACTTCGATGAAGCATTAAAATCATTGACACCCATTGTTTTATAAAGAAATTAACGGTGTTCCATACCGTCAACGGCCAGGGCCGTCTAAACTCAAAATGGCAACACTTTCCGCCAGTGGGAAAAAATCATTCCGGATCAGGCAGCTAAGCCTGCCGACGCGATACAAATAACCATGACCATTAGCCTTATACAAAACTAGACAGCAGCTTCTTCGTAATCAGCAGGCCTTGGTTTCACTCATCCTTGCTCAACATAACAAAATCTATGGTTTCTGGCACTTACTCCTAACCACCTTTATCCCGCACCTCGACAAATCAAGGCAAATCTAAGCAATTCTGCAGGCAAAATGCAGACAGGGGTAACTGAAAAAAGTGGGTTTGAGCGGTTTGCCGGCGACGAGTTGGCTTACAGCCTCTTGTCTTTGCCGCATTTTATGCCATAATCAACGTATACGGGCTTAACCTTTCCTTCTTAACTAACCACCTTTCCCACCGGAGAATGGACATATGGTCGATATCAACAATACGTTGGACCATAGAGGCAAACCTAGGGTTTTGATCGTCGAGGATGAGTTTATCATCGGCAAGGAACTGGCATCCACTCCTGACTCCTTGTGATACGGGCGTAGCATAAACAGAACATAAATCGGATTTGTCCGATTCACCATTGGCCAGGAAGCGTCTATGACCTTAAAAGAAACAAACTCCACCAGCTTAGCGGCCTGGATGTTGGCCATACCAATCCTGCTTTTGGCCGTCGGCCTCCTGATCATGGTTTGGGTGATGGATATCTCGTTGTTGGCCAAAACCGGTTATACCGCCGGCGTGGTTCTGGCGGGATATTGGTTATACACTCCGAAAAGCCCGCGCCAAATTATCATCAAAAATATTCTGACGCTGATCATATTGTGGTCTGTCGTGGCCTCATTTATTTTTACTTGGGTTGAGCTCAATTTTAATTTGGCGGCTTTTCCGGGCCTGGCCAAGAGCGAGGCCGCACGCGGATCCAGGATCATGGGTGCCTGGACGGTTGTCTTTACTGCCGCGGCAATAGGGGCATCCTGGCGTATCTACCGATCCTTACAGAAAAACATGGAGCTTTCCGCGCTTTTTTCCCGTTATGGGGCCCCCTCTGTCATCATGGAG
>JADFXS010000354.1:3209-3718 GCA_015233515.1 Deltaproteobacteria bacterium
AAAGCCGGGAGGATTTTTTCAAAACCGAGAAGACAGAACTTACGGTTCTTTTTGTGGACCTTCGCGGGTTCACTTCCATTTCCAGTAAGCTAAGCGCCGAACAGGTCAAGGAGTTTATCAACATCTTCATGGGGGTTATGATCCCGGTTGCCCATCTATGGCGAGGGACTGTGGACAAAACAGTGGGCGACGAGATAATGATACTGTTCGGAGCCCCGCTTCGGTATGATGATCACGCCGATCAGGCTGTCAAAACGGCTCTGGAGTTGATGCATCGTCACCATGAAGTCTCCTTGCAATGGCAATCAAAAGGGCTGCCGGTATTGGAAATGGGAATAGGGGTAAATACCGGGGAAATGGTGGTGGGTAATATCGGCTGCCCTGAACGGGTGGATTATACAGTCCTGGGGCATCATGTCAATTTGGCTGCCAGAATTTGCTCCCAAGCCCTAGGTTCGGAAATCCTAATCTCTGAATTCACCCGTAGCCGGCTTTCAGATGATCTGAAG
>JADFXS010000355.1:0-2588 GCA_015233515.1 Deltaproteobacteria bacterium
ACGGTCGTTTCCACAAAAGTCTTGAGCCCCAGAACCGCAGTGTTCATGGCCGCGGGTTTGAATCTGGCGGGGGCCTTATTAGGGACGGAAGTGGCTCTGACCATTGGTGGAGGCATTGTCAATTCCGATCTTCTCATGGGCAGCCAGGTGGTAATCCTGGCCGCCTTGCTAGGGGCCATTTTTTGGAACCTTTTTACTTGGTATTTAGGTTTGCCGTCTTCCTCATCCCATGCTCTGATCGGCGGATTGATCGGCGCCGCCGTGGCATATAAAGGATGGGCCACACTGAATGTTCTGTCCATTGTTAAAAAAATAATCCTGCCCCTTATTTTTTCCCCCTTGGCCGGGTCTTTGATGTGATTGAAACCGTATAGGCTGATGCGCGTGGAAATAGCTTTGATCAAGTTGAGGATATTTTCCTGGACTAGATTTATCTCGTGAATATCTTCCCGGTCGATGGGGGTGACGAAAGTCATGGATAGCTGCTTGGCTATGTCTCGCGAAATCTTGTTACCTTCGGATTCGATTATGTTGAGCCGTTTGCATTTTTCTTCCACATCCGTAAATTCCTGAAACAGGTCGTTCAAAGTAGTGACGGCCTTGACCAGCTTTTTGTTCTGATTCAAGAATAATTCAAAAAATTTTACGGATTTGGGGAACAAACTGAAAGTCATGATATAATTCTCCTCCAATATCGATCAGCCTTATCCGGAGGCCGACAACCTAAAAACTCATAACAACTTGATCCGCGAAAGTTAGGGTGCGGAAATCAGCCCTGACGAACAAAAACTTGATGAAAGGCATCACAGCCGCGTACCTGGCCTGGCGATGGAGGAAACGGCTTAGAAACAGGCCGTGGGTTAGGCCGATTCGGCGGCTTGAACATTGAGATCGTTTCTATCCCCCTCGACCATGATCATTGGTTGGGGGCGGAAAGATTATGCCGCTATCGACATCTTGCGCGCACTAACCGGGCTCAATCCTCTATCACCGACTGCTCGTCTAGGTAACGGCCGATCGCGGGCTTTTCCGGTTTTGGCCCCAAACGAATTTCCAGCATGTGGTATTGGTGATAATAGCGACAAGGATATGTCCGAGTGGAGGAAGACAGCTTGGCTCCAACCTTGGCGAGGAATGACCCGGCGGCTAACCGGCCGAGATGAGCGCCTTCTGACCCCGGAAGGCGTTCTATGGGGTATGGCGGATCGTCCACGCCTCGAAGAAAACGGATACCGAGAGAGGCGGCGCTTCCATTAAACCATAAATTTACGCCTGGCGTGGCCATAACGTATTCACTCATGATTCTTTCCGAGAGGATCACCGTGCCATCGGGCTCGATGATGACGGATTCGTTATCTGTTTCGGGTTCAATCATAAGGCGCTCGGCGCTCCCTCTATACAAAATCAGGGCAATTTACGTCACGCATCCCGCGATCATCGTTTTCTTTATTAACATAGTTTCCAATGAGTAAAAAGTTCTTTCGTTCCCCATGCCAATATCATATCATCACCGGTTGAAGATCATCGATTCATGGAGACAACCGCTATATCATGAAAACTCTTAAAAAACTGTTCTCCACCACCTGCTGTGTTCTTCTGCTGCTGGCCTATGCCGAGCAATCCGCGGCTAGACCCAACCAAGTCAAGGCGGAAATTGACTCTAACTTTGTACCATTGATTACCAAGCTCACCGAAGCCGGTTTCGATAAAGCCTGGCTGGAATCCCAGTTCAAACGTGCTTGCGTGACCCTGGATACCCAGGGCTTGGTTTTAAGGTTGATCGTTCGGGAATCCAAAATTAACTACGGCCAGTTTTTGGAACCTAGTCCCATAAACGACACCAAAGCTTTTCTAAAGAAATACTCGGCGAGTTTCAGCCGCGCTCAAGCTACTTATCAAGTCCCGGCGGAACTCATCGCCGCCATCCTGCTTCTGGAAACTCGCCTGGGAACATTTCTCGGCCAGTTCCAAACACTAAGGACCTTGGCTTCCCACGCCGTCGGCGCCACGCCTGCCGTGGCCGCCGTCGTCTGGCAATCCCTGCCGCCCCAAGAAAAAAAAATCTGGACTAAAGAAGCCGTCGGCAACGCCCTCGGTAAGTATTCTTCATGGTTTTTCGGTGAATTGAAAGCTTTTATGGAATATTTGAAAAAAACTGAGAAAGATCCTTGCCAAGTTTTCGGGTCTTACACCGGAGCGATCGGCTTGTGTCAGTTCCAACCATCCAATATAAAACCTTACGGCCAGGATGGAAACGGTGACGGCATAGTGGATCTGTTTCGGGTGGAGGATGCCATCATGAGTGTCGGATTCTACCTCAAGCAACACGGTTGGCGAGATGGCTTGTCCGAGGCCCAAAAAATCAACGTTCTCAAGACCTACAATAACAGCACCCCTTATGCCCAGACTCTTCTGGAAGTAGCGCGTCGAGCAAAACCTTGAAGGTATTCCCCCCCGGACAACTTATTGTCCTGCCTTCCAGACTGGCCGTCCAGCAAGCCAAAAACCGCTGTCTGGACGAATCCGATACCGGGGTGGTTCTGTAGCCGAGTCGGATATCCATCGGCCGCCCGGAATTGCGCCTCGCT
>JADFXS010000355.1:2609-3113 GCA_015233515.1 Deltaproteobacteria bacterium
CAACCTATATTGTCCGAGACCGGCCGGGAAATGATCCTGGCTCAAATCATCCGAAATTCGGATTTCAACCTCCCGCGGACCGTCACCGATAAAAATGACGTTGCCTCTTCCCGCGCCGGCTGGCGTCGAAAAATCCTGGAGTTGCTGGATGATCTTCGCGCGGGACCGGTTACCGCCGAACATCTAATGAAAATTGGTCCAGGGATTTTCCCGGACGATAAATTTGATCTCCTCGTCCGAGTATTCACCACCTATGAAGAAATACTCGACCGCCTAAACCGGACCGATCAGGCCGGCCATCGACAGGAAATACTGCGGGTTTTGAAAACCGGTAAGTGCCCCCGGCGTCTGGCCGGCATGAACAGAATCATGTTCCAGGATTTTGAACGATTCACTCCTTTTCAGATTGAATTGATCAAGTCTCTGGCTCAAATCATCCCGCGGGTGCAAGTGAATTTGTCCGCCCCTCGTTGGCTGTTCAACCTTGAACAAGCCGCAACCCGG
>JADFXS010000355.1:3136-3703 GCA_015233515.1 Deltaproteobacteria bacterium
TTTTCGCGAAACCCTCGGCGCCATACGCCAGCTGGAATCCACGCCGGATGACGGCCATGAACCGGAATTACAATTTTGTCATCCCGATCGCGACCAGAATCAGCGGAAATGGTTGGAGAATTTATTCCGGCCCGAAAATTCGAAAAAATCACCGTCCGATCTTATTTCCCCTCCCCCGGATCATATCCAAGTAATTGCCGCACCCGGCCGGTACGCTGAAGCCGATCATATCGGCCGCCTGATCCACTCTCTTCTGAAAGAAGGAATACCATCCGAACGAATCGGGGTCTGCGTTCATGATCTCGGCCTTTATGGACAGCTATTCGATGACGTTTTTCGCCGTTTAGGTTTGCCTCTCTTTTTCCGCCGCGGGGCCCCCTTGTTGATCCAAGCGCCGGTTCGGGCTTTGATGGCCTTGTTCAGGTTGGCCGACTCCCATTGGGAACGGGATTTGGTCTTGGACCTTCTGGCTTCCCCGTATCTCGATTTGGGTTTTGGCCTGTCTTGGACCAGAGCCGCCGAATTATCCAGCCCGGCCGGAATCACCGATGATCTGGCCGGTGGTGG
>JADFXS010000356.1 GCA_015233515.1 Deltaproteobacteria bacterium
GAACTTCTTTTCAGCTATCCGATCCGGGATATGGACGTGGTCTTGGGCAAATTCCTGGCGGCCTATACGGTTTTCGCGGCCATGATCGCTCCCACGGCCATTTATCATTATATGCTTTACGAATTGGGCGCGGCGGAGCCCGGAGCGGCCTTGGCCGGTTACCTGGGTTTGTTGTTGTTGGGAGCGGCCTTTATTTCCCTGGGTCTTTTTGTTTCCTCTCTTACGGAAAACCAGATTATTTCCGCCGTGGTCAGCCTTGGCATCTTGATGCTGCTCTGGCTGGTGGGCTGGTCGGCCTCGAAGGTTGGATCAACTTTGGGCAAACTTCTTGAATACATCTCACTAGTCCAGCATTTCATCGGATTCGCTCGAGGCGTGATCGACATTAACCTTCAAAATTGGGATCGGAGAAGCGTCATGCGCAGAAAACATTCGGAAATAACCAGCCAGGAAGAAATGATAAAAATCCTGGATTCGACCAACATAGGCCGCATGGCCACGGTCGGCGCCGATGGGTATCCATACATAACGCCCGTCAACTTTGTCTTCT
Source organism: Deltaproteobacteria bacterium (assembly GCA_015233515.1). Next base: position 551 of record JADFXS010000356.1, read on the forward strand.
ATGAAGGATGCATCTATTTTCACTGCGCCCAGCGCGGAGAAAAGATGGACAACCTGCTCCGGCGGCCCAAGGTCTGTTTTGAAGTGGACGTCCCTCTTTCCTATCTAGAAGTCCGCTTCAATGGAGATAATCTGCCCTGCCAGACCCATCAGCTTTACCAATCGGTCATTATTCGAGGCCTGGCCAGGGTCGTGCCGGATGGCCGGCTCAAGATGGAAGTTTTAAACGCCCTGGTCGCCAAGCATGAAGGACATAAGGATTTCATACTTGTCCAGGAAGATATGCCTTCGTACATAGCCTGCTCGGTTGTGGAAATCAAACCGGAAAAAATGACCGGCAAGGCCGACCTGATTCAAAACAGACCCGAGGAATTTCGTCGCGATGTGGCCAGGCGACTGGTCGAACGCGGCTTGCCCGGAGACGTCGAGACAGCCCGGCTCCTGGGGTTTGCTCCCGGGGCAGGCCAATCCTGATGGGTGAAATCACTCTGATTCTGGGCGGCGCCAAAAGCGGCAAGACCTCCTTGGCCCTGGCCAAATGCTTGGAGCCGCCGCCGCCATGGATCTACCTGGCCACGGCCGAAGCCCGCGACGGAGAGATGACCGAACGCATAACCAGACATAAAGCGGAACGAGGTCCGGGTTGGAGGACCATGGAAGAACCGCTTTATCCGGTCGAAGCCCTCAGCCGCCTTAAACCCGGAGAAGCCTCGGTGGTCCTGCTGGACTGCCTGACCCTCTGGCTCAGTAATCTCATGACCGGACAAGGATTGTCCAAGGATGAAACTTGGCCGCGAGTCTTGGAGCTAACCGAGGCGGCCCTGGCCGCGCCTTGCCCGGTGATCATGGTTTCCAATGAACTTGGCCTTGGCATTGTCCCGGAAAACAGGTTGGCCCGGGATTTTCGAGACGCTTCGGGCGCGGCCCACCAATACCTGGCCGCCAAGGCCAGGGAAGTTCTGTTCATCATGGCCGGGTTGAGCCTGAAACTGAAATGAAATTCTTGGCCTCGGGGCCGCGGATAAGATTCGCCCTTTGCTTTTAGCAAACCGCCATCCCGGCGCGAGCGCCGGTACAACGAACGATGAAAATGGCTCTTGCTCGCCGAGCAGTCCAACTGCTTACTAGTGGCACGGGCTTTCCAGCCCGTGTAGGCGAAGCCTTAAGAATTGGCGCTACGCGCCACACAGGCTGGAAAGCCTGTGCCACTATTAAGAAGTTGGACTGCTTGGTGCGAGAAGCCATTTTCATCGTTCGTTGTACCGGCGCTCGCGCCAGGATGGGTGGTAGAAAAAAACTATGAGGAGGAGGACATGGAAAGGAAAAGTTCTGTTTTTTGGTCTGTGGCGATTCTTTTGGGCTTGTTGATCGTCTTGGCGGCGGGTTCATCCGCACTCTGCGCGGAGCCTAAATCGGGAGAGGACAATCCTTTGATCGTGGCGCAAGGGACCCCTTCTACCTCGGCCTTACCGAGCGAAGCTGATCTGGATAAGCTCAAACCCGAGGTCGACGCTGCCGTTAAAAACCCCTCGAACGACGATCCGGACCCGGGTTGGTCGGCCAAGGGACACCATGAATGCCATAGGTGCAGACATTTCTGCATGGAAAGATTTGATAGCCATCACGCTCGGGAACGATGTATGTATCATCACTGTCGAGAGCATTGCAGATACAATTGATACCGGCTTCCTAACGATTCGGCGACCCACGCCGGATACAATTGCCTGCTTCTTGGAGATCGATTGATCTCCACGGAGCAGCAGATTCCCGACTTTATTTCAAAAATATAAGAACGCTTATTTGCCGGCAGTTGGATCGCAACTATTTATGGGATTAGCCTAAAAGAGGTCCGGTAGTTCCAGCCATATAAGCCTCCAGGCCAACTTACCGGCCTTGACTATTATGGTTTGGATTCCAGATTTTTGGCCACCAGGTTGGCCAGCAGAACATTAACCATCGAACTGCTTCCTTCGCTTCCACTTCCGCCGGCCATAATTTGGGGAACAAGAGGAATTCTTGCTTCAGCCAGAGCTCGCCCTACTTCAATCAGGGCGTAGTTGCCTTGACCCACGGCGGTTGTCTTTTTCTGGATGACTTCGGCTTCAGCGGTTCCCACCGCGAGCGTGTTTTCCGCCTTGGCCTTTCCCACGACCGAAAGGACGTTGGCATCGGCTTCCGCGTTTACGATCTTGGATTTGGCTTCACCTTCGGCGTTGAGCACCCTGGCGTTTTTGTCGCCTTCCGCCTTCTTCACCATGGCGTTGGCGTTGAACTCGGCGATTTCAACTTCACGTTGGGCGGCCACGACTTTTGGCTGCGTGTCGGCAATGGCTTGAGCTTGAGCAAGTTCTTTTTTGGCGACTTGAGCGAGTTGTTGGGTTTTAAAAGTGACTTGTTCCTGTTCGGCGAGCTTACGGTCAGTAAGAGTCTTCATTAGCGCTTCCGGCGGAGTAATGTCGCCTATCAAGGTATCGACGGCGACAACGTTGTATTCTTGAAGGGCTTCTGAAATGCGTTGTTTGGCGTCAGTCTGGCGTTGGGCTCGACCTTTCAGGAAATCGATGACGTCCGATCCCTGAGCGGTGTTACGAAAGTAGTTGCCTATCGTCGGCTCCAGGACCTGGGTCACCAGGTTGGCGACGTTTCCAAATCGAGCGATGACTTTGGGCGCATCGGTTCGTGGAATGTGGATGATCTGGGAAACATCCAGGTTGAAGGTAAAGCCGTCTGAGCTCCGCACGGTAATGGTCGAAAGGTTTTTGTCCAGGTTATGGGCTTCCGTCTTGCCCGTGGCCCAGTTTAAGACCACGTTAGCCGTGGGTACGCATTCGACCTTGTGAGTATATGGGTTAATCGGGTACTTGCCCGGATCGAGCGGTTCGACCCAGACGCCTTTTTGTCCTTTGCTGACAAGATTGCCGTGCTTAAAGCTATCACCGGTGACGTCCTTGCCTTCCTGGCCGACATAGGCGATTACAACTCCGGCGTTGGCAATTGGCACCTTGGTCATTTCAACCATTTCGACAGTGGCGAACATGGGGTTGATAAAATATCGACCCGCGAGAATGACTTGTTCCTGCAAGCCCTTGAATCCGCCGGCATCGAGGAATGACTGGCCGTTTTGGAACATGTTATG
>JADFXS010000357.1 GCA_015233515.1 Deltaproteobacteria bacterium
TTATTCCGGAAGGCAAACACTATGGTTTTATCACCGCCTCTGATCAAAGGGATTATTTTTTTCATGAAACCGATATGAACTCCGGCACGGACTGGGAACAGGTCAAGGTGGGCATGAAGGTGGTTTTTGAAGTAAAAAAACAAGCCTATGAAGGCCACAACGGAGCGGCCAGCCATGTGTGCCTCCAGGAACTGGACGATTCTCAACCGCTGGAAGTCGTTTCGGAAGATAAGTTTACTTATTATTGATTTTTAATACTTGTCGGCCGTCATCGGCCATTCATTTATGCCGATTAACGAGGTGACTGCTAAAACGGAATTTTTGATTCGGAATGAGGAGAGCCGAATTTTGAAGCAGAAGGAATACCTATGTATTTTGAGGACTTCAAATCCCGCTTGACAAATAAACGGGTCAAAAGACAGTTTTACCATCACCCATAGCGTCACATAGCAATAACATACCCCGGAGGTAATTTATGGTAGAGGAGAAGATTACTCAGACCATCCTCGTCGTCGGGGGAGGGATCAGCGGCGTCACCACGGCCATTGAAGCGGCGGAAGCCGGTTACCAAGTGGTTCTGGTGGAAAAGAATCCCTACCTGGGCGGCCGGGTTGCGCAACTCAACCAGTATTTTCCAAAGCTTTGCCCGCCTTACTGCGGCCTGGAAATCAACTTCAAGCGGATGAAAAACAACTCTAATATCCGCTTTTTCACCATGGCCGAAGTCGAATCCATATCGGGTCAGGAAGGGAATTTCGACGTAGCCGTCAAAATCAGGCCGAGGTACGTTAACGAAAAGTGCACGGCTTGCGGAAAATGCGCCGAAGCTTGCTCCATGGAAATTCCCAATCCTTTTGACTACGATCTAGGTAAGATTAAAGCCGCCTATCTGCCTCACGACTTGGCTTTTCCCATGCGTTTCGTCCTGGATCCCGCCCTGGCTTCCAGCCCGGAAGGCGAAACAGTCAAAACCGCGTGCCCATATGACGCCATTGACTTGACCATGTCGCCCAAAAGCTTCACCTTGAACGTTGGCGCCATAGTCTGGGCCACCGGTTGGTCGCCCTTTGACGCCGGCCAAGTCGAATATTACAACTATAATAAGTGCAGCAACGTCATCACTAATGTCATGATGGAGCGCCTGGCGGCCAAGAACGGCCCCACCGGCGGAAAAATCGTGCGTCCTTCCGACGGCAAACTGGTCATGAACGTGGCTTTTGTTCAGTGCGCCGGCAGCCGGGATGAAAACTTTCAACCTTATTGCTCCGGCGTTTGCTGTCTGGCTTCCCTCAAGCAGAGCACTTATGTTCGCGCTCAAGACCCGGCCGCGAAAGCCACCATCTGCTTCATTGATATCCGGGCGATGGAACGTCTGGAAGATTTCTATGTCAAAGTCAAAGGCGACGAAAACGTTACTTTCATCAAATCCAAAATCGCCAAAATCACTCAGAACCCGAATACCGGCGATGTGACTTTGGAAGGTGAAGATACGGGCGCCGGCAAACCCTTTAAAATGGTCGTGGACATGGCTGTCCTGGCCACAGGCATGGTCCCCAACACCGCGAAGTGCCCAATTCCGGCCGCCGTGAACTACGACGCTTACGGCTTTGTCCCCGGCGATTCCGGAGTTCCCGGCATTTACACCGCCGGAACGGTCAAACGACCCAATGATGTCTCCGCTTGTGTTCAAAGCGCCACGGCCGCGGCTGTCAAAGCCATTCAGTCAGTTTCCAGGAGGTAGTCGACCATGAGCAAAAAAACGGCAGTCTATATCTGCACCGGCTGCGGCATCGGCGAAACCATAGACGTGGCCCCTCTTTGCAAGGCGGCGATTAAAAGAAAAGCGGCCTTGTGCAAAAATCATCCCTTCCTATGCGGCCCGGAAGGGGTGGAAATGATCAAGGCCGATATCGCCGCCGAGGGCCTCAACGCGGTGGTTATCGCCGCTTGCAGCCCGCGAGTGAACAATGATGCCTTTGATTTGGGCAATCTCATAATTGAAAGGGTCAACTACCGGGAACAACTGGCCTGGGTCCAAAAACCGGACGATGAAGACACCCAGATGATGGCGGAAGACTATCTGCGCATGGCCCTGGTCAAAGTGGCCAAAACTGAGCTGCCGGAACCCTATGCCGGACCCGACGGCGCGGAAACCAAGTTTTCCCGGGATATTCTGGTAGTCGGCGGTGGGGTGTCCGGTATGTCCGCGGCTTTGGAAGCATCCAAGGCCGGGTACGGCGTCACCATTGTGGAAAAAAATGGCGAACTAGGTGGTTGGAGTGCCAAATGGAAGCAGTCCACGCCCACCAAGCCACCCTATCAGGAATTGGAAGACACCGGGATGGTCGACTTGATCGCGGCGGTCAAGGCCAATGACAAAATCAAGGTCTATACCAACGCGGAACTCAGCAAAATCAACGGCGGCCCAGGTCTGTTCGATGCTGAATTCAAGGCTGACGGCGCCGCGCAGACTGCGCGGTTCGGAGCTATCATTCAGGCCACCGGCTGGCATCCGTATGATCCCGATAAACTGACTCATCTAGGGTTCGGCGCTTCACCGGATATCGTGACCAGTATCAAGTTGGAAGAAATGGCCATGGCTGGAAAGATCAAGCGTCCCTCGGACGGCTCGACTCCCAACGCCGTGGCTTTTATCCAGTGCGCCGGCTCCCGGGACCAGAACCACCTGCCCTATTGCTCCGCGGTTTGTTGTCGCGCTTCTCTCAAGCAGGCTCTCTACTTGAAGCAGCAGAATCCGGAAATGGCGGTTTATATCTTCTACAAAGATATACGCAGCCCGGGTCAGGACGAAGAACTTTATCGCCAGGCCCAGAAATCCGGCGTGATTTTCATCCGGGTCCCCGACCAGGTAGAGAACGTGTCCATGGACGGCGATAAAATCGTGGTGGAAGCTACGGACGTTCTGCTAGGCGATAAAGTCCAAGTCGGCGACTTGGATATTCTGGTCCTGGCCACCGGCATGGTCCCCAACACCGCTCACTGGCTGGTGACCGACACTCCGCCGGCGGACCAGGATAAAAAACAATGTGATGAGGCCGCCGCGGCTCAACCCAAGGTGCAAAACAGTATTCTAAATCTGACTTATCGTCAGGGCCCTGATTTGCCTAACCTCAAGTACGAGTTCCCGGACTCCCACTTTATCTGTTTCCCTTACGAAACCCGGCGCACCGCCATATATGCCGCCGGCTGCGTTCGTCGCCCCATGACCATCGGCAGCGCCAAGGAGGACGCCGCCGGCGCCGTGCTCAAATCCATCCAGGTTATGGAATCCGTGATTCGCGGCCAGGCTGTCCATCCTCGTTCCGGCGACCTGTCTTATCCCAATATCGACTTGTCCCGTTGCACCCAGTGCCGCCGTTGCACGGATGAATGTCCTTTCGGCGCCTTGAACGAAGACGAAAAAAGCAATCCTCTGGCCCAACCGACTCGCTGCCGACGTTGCGGAACATGCATGGGCGCCTGCCCCGAACGGCTTATTTCTTTCAAGAACTACTCGGTGGACATGATCGGCAGCATGATCAAGGAAGTGGAGATTCCGGAATCAGATGAAGAAAAACCGAGGGTTTTGATTCTAGTCTGCGAAAACGACGCGTACCCGGCTTTGGACATGGCCGGAATCAAAAAAATGGGTTACAGCCCATTTATTAGAACT
>JADFXS010000358.1 GCA_015233515.1 Deltaproteobacteria bacterium
ATCTTTGTGTCTCCACGGCTTGCGCGGCCGGCACCCACGCCATCGGTCAAGCGGCTAAGCTGATCCGCGACGGCGATTGTCTGGCTATGATCAGCGGCGGAACGGAAGCCGTGGTCACTCCCATGGCGGTGTCCGGATTCGGCTCCATGAAAGCCTTATCCACCCGTAACGATGATCCGCAAAGAGCCAGCCGGCCTTTTGACCGCGATCGCGATGGTTTCGTTATCGCCGAAGGCTCCGCTGTTCTTATCCTGGAAGAATTGAACTACGCCTTGAATAGAGGGGCAAAAATTTACGCGGAAATCATCGGGTTCGGTCAATCCGGAGACGCATTTCACATGACCGCTCCACCGGAAGGTGGAGAAGGCGCGGTCCGATGCATGAAACTTGCCCTGGCCGATGCCGGAGTCAGTCCCGAAGACATAGACTATATCAACGCCCACGGAACTTCCACCGATATCAACGATTTATATGAGACTCAGGCGATAAAGACCGTTTTCGGCGAGAAGGCCTATCGCCTGCCCATCAGTTCGACCAAGTCCATGACCGGGCATCTGCTCGGAGCCGCCGGGGCCGTGGAAGCGGTATTCACTATTCTGGCGCTCGGCCGGAGTATGATACCTCCGACCATTAACTATGAAAATCCGGACCACATGTGCGACTTGGATTATGTCCCTAATGTGCCCCGGCCGGCGAATTTAAAGACGGCCATGAGTAATTCCTTCGGCTTTGGCGGAACCAACGGCACGGTGGTTTTCCGTAAAATGTCGCAATAACCGACTTCGAGTATCAACCAAGGCCATGGACCGCGACATATTACCATTATGCTGAAAAGCAGCCGGGAGCCTCAATTGTAACCAACTCCCCTGCCGGCTTCGAGTTTGGCGCGGAGCATGAAAATAGATAGGGACGTCCACGGAAGCGTCGCTCCGGCGATCCGTGGACGCACTTTTTACATCAAAGCCGCCCTGACGGCCATAGCGACGCGCCATGGTGGTCCGGCTCCGATTTCAGCAGCCGTCTACAGAGTAGGAAGCGAGGAGGCAAGCCGAAGCCCAGGGGAAAATAAATATCATATTTCAGATTCCACTGGACGCGCGCTCTTGGCCAAGCGCCGAGACCACCACCTCATGCTGAACCCATTTTCATCCTGAGATTCTTCCGGCGCATAGACTTACCTAATGGTTTGTGGCGGAAAGCGGCGGCTATTCCGGCCGTCGGGTTTTTCAGGTCGGTGATCGGGCGGCGTAACCGATCAACTTGGTTATTAATGTCGTCGAGGACCCCGGGTCACCCGGATTAACCTCTAAATAAGACGGGAATCGAGACGAAATGAAAATCATTATCGCTAGCGATCACGCGGGTTTTGACCTTAAACAAGCCATATTCGAACACTTGCGGACCAAGAATGAGGACGTGACGGACGCCGGACCGCCTTCCGCGGAAAGTTGCGATTACAGCCACTACGCCTTGTTAATCGCGCGGTCCGTATCCGCCGGCGAATATGACCGCGGAGTGCTCGTCTGTGGGACGGGTATCGGGATGTCCATGGCGGCCAATCGGATCAAAGGCGCTCGCGCCGCCTTGTGTTTCAATGAGTATATGGCCCGCATGTCCAGGAATCACAATGACGCCAATATCCTCTGCCTTGGACAGAGAACCACCGGGGTCGGGCTGGCGTTGGCCACCCTGGAAACCTTTTTGACCGCTGACTTTGAAGGGGGACGTCACCAACGCCGCCTTAGCTTGTTTGATTAGGATTTTTTCATGCTCAGTAAAGAAAGCTTGGCCGTGGTCGATCCGGAAATTCACGCGGCCATCGAACAGGAACTGAACCGCCAGCGCCGCAAGCTGGTCCTGATTGCTTCCGAGAATTACATCTCCCCGGCGATGCTGGCTGCCGGCGCCGGCATAATGACCAATAAGTACGCTGAAGGATATCCGGGGAAGCGTTATTATGGCGGCTGCCAGTTCGTGGATTTGGCGGAAACCTTAGCCGTGGATAGAGCCAAGCAGCTATTTCAGGCCGATTATGCCAATGTCCAGCCCCACTCCGGCTCTCAAGCCAATATGGCCGTTTACTTTTCCGTTCTTCAACCGGGAGATACCATTCTGGGGATGAGACTGAGCCATGGCGGACATCTGACCCATGGCAGTCCGGTAAGCTTTTCCGGACGGTTATACAATATTGTCTCCTATGGTGTTGATCGGGATACCGGCGTCATCGACATGGAAGAAGTCAGGCGTTTGGCCCGTGAACATCGGCCTAAGCTCATCATAACCGGAGCTTCGGCGTACCCCCGTTTTTTCGATTTCCAAACCTTCGGCGATATTGCCGCGGAAGTCGGCGCTTATTTCATGGTGGATATGGCCCATGTCGCCGGATTGATCGCCGCCGGAGTGCATCCTTCTCCAATTTCGATCGCGGATTTCGTCACCTCCACGACTCACAAAACCCTGCGGGGGCCGCGAGGCGGATTGGTCCTGGCCAAAGCCTCTTTAGGCAATAAGATCGCCGCCAGTATTTTTCCAGGTATTCAAGGCGGGCCGCTCATGCATCTGATCGCCGCCAAAGCCGTGGCTTTCAAGGAAGCCATGGAGCCCGGCTTTATTGAATATTCGCGACAGGTCCTCGACAACGCCGCCCGCCTGGCCGGGAATCTGACCGCGGCCGGCTTTGACCTGGTCAGCGGTGGAACGGACAATCATTTAATGCTTATTGATTTGCGATCGAAAAACCTGACCGGTCGCATCGCGGAACGCACCCTGGACCAGGCCGGCATAATCACCAATAAAAATTCCGTTCCCTTTGACCCTCAACCGCCGAAGGTTACCAGCGGGTTGAGATTGGGGACGCCCGCGGTGACCACTCGGGGACTGGGCGTAGCGGAAATGGACCTGATCGCCGAGTACATCGCCACCGCCCTGGCCCGACCGGAAGATGAACGTTTATTGGCCGCCATCAACGATAAGGTCCAACTGCTTTGCGAGCGATTCCCGCTTTATCCTGGCATGGCGATCTGAAAAATGTAAATGCGGAGTCCTGGTAAATAATTGCGAAACTGTCTTTTTGGCCCGGCTCTTTGTCAGGCTTGTGTGCCCCTGGCGGATTTAATTTTGAAGTCTTCAAAATATATCGGTATTCCTTCGGCTTCAAAATCTCGTTCTACTCGATCCGGGCTAAAATTTCAGGTTAGGCCATCATCTCTTCAATAAACAACGCGGAGCGAATTTCAGAGGTTTACCATGAAATGTCCATTTTGTTCCGACCTGGAAAATAAAGTCATCGACTCCCGCTTGGGCAAAGACGGTCTGAGCATCCGGCGTCGCCGGGAGTGCCTGGCCTGTGAACGCCGTTTCACCACTTATGAACGGGTGGAAGAAATTCAACCTCTGGTGGTCAAGAAAGACGGCCGGCGGGAACCTTTCGATCGGGAAAAAATCCGTGAAGGCATGCTCAAGGCCACGCAGAAAAGACCGGTTTCGGTGGATGATATCGATGATTTCATCGACTCCATGGAGCGGCATTTCCAGGAAGCCAACCTCAAGGAAATTCCTTCGTCGGACATCGGCGACCGGGTCATCAACGCCCTCAAGGACATGGATGAAGTGGCTTATGTCCGCTTCGCCAGCGTTTATCGCCGGTTCAAGGATGTGACCGACTTCAT
>JADFXS010000359.1:0-1987 GCA_015233515.1 Deltaproteobacteria bacterium
AAAGATTTGGGGCTGGAAGGGAAAATATCCTTCCGAGAACTGTGCGCCCTCTGCGGACAGGACGCCCACGTATGCCGCAATTGTGGGTTTTTCGACCCGAGCCGATCGAACAACTGCCGTGAACCGATGGCCGAGAAGGTTCGCGACATCGAAAAAAACAACACTTGCGAATATTTCACCCTGGCCGGCGCCGGTCTTGTTTCTTCCGAAGCTGATAGCGCCAAAGCGGCCTTGGAACAACTTTTTAAAAAGAAGTGAGAAATGCCGGAAAAAAAAATCAGTCGTAAGGAACTTCTCAAATCACCCGATGAATTTTTGACCTTTTCAGAAAAAGCCATCCGTTTTTTTCAACAGAACTCGGAAAAAATTTTTCGTTCCGCGGCCCTGGTCCTGGCCTTGGTGCTGCTGATGGCCGGCCTCAAATGGTACTTGGGATATCGGGATCGCCAGATCCTGACCGACTACGCCGAAGCCATGGTCAAAACTTCACACCAAAAGAAATTCGACGCGGCCAAGCAGCAAGAAGCCGCCGCGAGCCTGGAAAAATTCATTAAGGACTACCCCAGAAGCGCCTCGGCTCGATCAGCCCTTCTTAACCTGGGAGATATTTACTACAATCTTAATAAATTCGACCTGTCCGAACAGGCTTACCAGAAATTTTTGGACGGCCTCAAGCCGGAAGAAGAGAGCTTCAAACCTCTAGTTCTGGACAGCCAAGGTTATGTCTTGGAAGCCCAAAACAAGTTTGACCAGGCGGCGGAACGTTGGAAACAACTATTGGGATTGCCGGGCGACAGCTTGAAACAAGAAGCCTTGATCAGCCTTGGACGGGTCTACCTGACCGCCGGCCGCAAGGACGACGCCAGAAAGGCGTATCAGGAACTCATTTCCACATACCCATCCTCGGGATACCTGGAATTGGCCAAAGCGCAATTGAGCCAAATAAAATAATCGCCTGGTTGAAAAACGATTTTGGGGGCGATGACAGCCCCTAGACATCCTCGGTAACGCGGGATCGTCGCCTATGACAAACGCTATTCTTGCTGAGTCCCATCCGTTTTTCATCCTTAAATTTATTTCTTGAAAATAGAAAAAGCCGGGATTAAACTCGGCGTCATAAGATAGCTTGGCTGGTGTTTTTTTGCTTAATTTATATAAATTAGGCGACAAGGTCTACCTATGGTCTCGATAGGCCGAAAGCGAAACATGGGGTGAATAATGAAAACGAGGATTTTTCTGGCGTTGTCGGTAATTTTTCTTTTGACTGTCGGCGCCATGTCCGCCTTGGCCGAAACAAGAGTCGAGTTTACGGGTCATTTGCGGCTTCGTTACTTCGATTACCATAATTACAACCCCTGGGCGCCCGCCGGGGCCGGTGGTCCGAAAGCCGAAAGCAAGGCTTCCCAGGTCACCTACTTCGATTCGCGCTTCCAAATCGAGCCCAACTTCATAGTCTCGGACAATCTCGCCTTTCGTATGAGGATTCGAGCCTTGACCGGGAACAGGTGGGGTCATCAAGGGTATCCTCTGGACTACAGAGCCTGGGACGCTCCAACCCCCATGAATAACACCAGCTCCTTCGAATTGACGGCCGCCTACGTAGAATGGAAAAACAATTGGGGCGGCGTGGCCAGCATAGGACGTCAGATAACCGGCTTTTATGGTTTGGGCTCCTTGAGATACATTGGTTCGAGATTCGCCAAAGCCGCCGATGTTTTTCTGGCCGTTGTCCCTTATGACGCCGAATTGCCCAAAAACCGGATCGCCTATACTCAAAACGCGCCCTGGACTTCGGGACATTTATCGATAACCTTGGCCTATGAAAAAGTAGCCGAAGTGGATGACGCCAACGCCGGACGGCAACTTGGCCTCCCTCCCCAAACAGCCGGTTACGACGATGATTGGGACCTTTTCCAATTGACGCCGCAAGTTTCCTGGGAAACCGGCGTGGGTAATGGCGTGGCCAATTTCATGGTCCAATATGACC
>JADFXS010000359.1:2035-3662 GCA_015233515.1 Deltaproteobacteria bacterium
GGAGTGGCAGCGCCGGGTTATATCGACGCCTCCAACAAGGTCTATGACGAGAATCTGTGGACACTTAATCCCGCCTTGATCCAGGACGTCGGTCCCGTATCCCTGCATATGGAAGGCATCTACCAGTTCAGTTCCCGTAAGATGGACAAGACGCTCAATCCCGGCGTTCCGGATTACAAGACCGAAGGTTGGGGCGCTTATGTGGACGGCCTTTATAATTACGGCCCGGGCGACGCGGTATTTATGTTTGCTTACCAGCAGGGGGCCAACTACGCTCGCAATCGCAACACCGACGGCGTCATGCGCGGCCAACTGCAAAGCATCAACTCCGGCGCCTGTGAACATGCCCCCTTTCTTGTTTTTTACGACCGGCTTTTATTCACGACATTCGGCGCTTACGATAGCGCTTTTGGCAAGTGGGGGACTCAAACGGGCAGTTACGGCCAAAATTGGAGCACCGCTCACTGGACGCTTGGGCTGACCGTCGATCATAATCTCACCGAAAATTTGATTTTGCGCACCGGTTTGGGGTATTTCGAATTGACGTCCGCGCCCACCAAAGCCCAACTGGCTAGCGCCGGAGTCACCACCAAGGGCGGATATGCCATAACCAGCAATCCGTCAAAGGACCTGGGGTGGGAATTCGACCTTGGCGCCGTTTTCAAAATAAATGAAAACATGCACTTCACTTCCATGGGAGGCTATTTTGTAGCCGGAAACGCTTGGAAATGGGGCGCCGACGGCTACGATGTCGGCAACGCCTGGGTTTGGAAAAACCAATTGCGTTTTAATTTTTAATCATATTAATCGTAATTTGAATATGATGTAGCTCTGTGATATACCTTGATCAGCCGGTGGTCGATGCTTATCACGCTTGAGGGCGCCATAACCGTTTCAGGGGTTTATACCCTGGCGATATTTCCTTAATTCCTTGAGTCGCGCCCAAGGAGAACATGGTGAAGAGTTTCTTCCCTTTTTCCATTCGCCAAAGCATGTTGCTGTTGATTTTCCTCAGCGTGGCGCCTCCCATTCTCATAACTATCTGGTCAGGTTTGGAACAACGTCGTCTGAGCATCGTGGAGGGCGAGAAAGATGTCTTGACCATGGTCAAACAACTCGCCATCCAACAGGAACAGCTTACCGCCGCGACCCGGCAATATTTGGCCGCTTTAGCCCAGCTCCCGGAAATACGTAATCTAAACCCTGAAGCCTGCGAGAAAACCTTTAAAGAACAGATTCAGATAAATCATCAATATCACACTATTTCCGCCGCTGATGACCGAGGCGTCATTTTTGCCCACAGCGCCGGCAATATCCCCGTACCCGATATTTCGGGCCGGAAAAATTACCGGGATGCTTTAAAATCCAAGGATTTTTCCGTTGGAGAATATACGTTTACCAATCTAGGCCGTATTTCCGCGCTTTTTTTTTCCTATCCGATTTTCGGGGAAGGAAAGGAAGTCAAGGGCGTTTTGTCGGTTTCCTACAGATTGTTCGATTATGATCGCATTTTAGCTAAAGTTCCCCTTCCTCCGGGCGCTGTCGTCTGGCTTTCCGATCTCAAGGGAACGCGCCTATATCGTTACCCCACCGATCAGAACGCACCCGTCGGCGGCCGGGTCAACCC
>JADFXS010000360.1 GCA_015233515.1 Deltaproteobacteria bacterium
GTTAACGTGGCCGAGCTTGGTCATTTCCCTGATTCTGCCTAAGGATAATCCAAACAGATACTGAGGGCTAAATAATGAAATTCAAAGGCATCATTTTCGACATTAACGGCACGCGCATCGACATCCACACTGAAGAAGGCCATGAAGAAATCTATCGAGCCATCGCCCATTTTTTAAACTACCAGGGCGTCAACATCCATCGTTGGCAAGTCAAGGATGAATACTTTAAAATCATGGACGAGCAGCGCCATGCCAGCCAGGAGCATCATCCCGAGTTTAACGTAGTGAAACTTTGGACGGAATTCCTAAAGCGAAAAATTGGAGCCTCGACGACTCTGCCGCCGGAAAAATTGGAGCAGATGCCCTTATTCCTGGCCGAACTTTATCGGGGTATATCACTGTTCAGACTCCAGCTTTATCCCGAAGTCCATAAACTTCTCGAAGAACTGCACCCCCTATACCAGTTGGCCATTGTATCCGACGCCCAAAGTGCTTGGGCCCTGCCCGAACTGCGCCAGGTCGGAATTGCTTCTTATTTCAAACCGATTATTATTTCCGGAGATTACGGTTTCAGAAAACCGGATCGACGACTCTTCGAGGCAGCTTTATCCGAGCTCAAGCTCCAGCCGGAGCAGGCCTTGTTTGTGGGCAACGACATGTATCACGACGTCTTCGGCGCTAAACAACTAGGCCTGAAAACCGTCTTTTTCTCTTCAAACCAGGGGAAAAAACATATGGACGGAGTGGAGCCGGATTATATCATCTACCACTTCGGTGAACTCCGGCAAGCCATTGACTTTCTGGAGCATAAGGACAACGCTGAAGCCTCCGGAGTAAATCCGGTATAGCATAGCCAGCTATCAAGACTCCGCGGATATATTTTGAATCGCGGACGATTCCCGGTCACGAACGGATTTGCTTTTCTCCTCGGCCATTGACTGCTCGGGAAAACCTTCCCGTATCCTTTGCTGTAATCCTTCTATGACCGATGATCGTTCACTCAAGCTGAGGGAAAAATAAAACGGACTCAACATCAATGTTTTGATAATTTGCTGTTTGGTCAAGGTCCGCCCCCCTTGTGTAGTGAAGATATTTAAACATTTTCATAGATAAATGTCAAGTAATTTAGCAGGTTGCCTAAAACAGAACGGGTAATTGCGGAAAAACGACGTCAAATCAATATGATTACTTGTCCCTAGTTCACCACTTGCGGGCGTCGAGGCACTTAAGTGGTGAACTAGGGTTGGTGATTTCCATATTTACCTTGATATCTTTCCCATGAATACAATATAAAGACGCAGTAATTGGTCTTCAAAACGAATACTCACCGGTTATGCGACTATAAGGAACATTCGGCTTAATGACTATCTCCTGCGTCGAGGATGACGCCGGCATTGACAAAAGCTCAAGCTCGGCCAAAGAGCCGGAGTGACGGGTCTTGTGGAAAAGACGGAACTATCGCAGCTAAGCATCGACCGGAACTCGACTATCGGCGGATCACCCAGATCGCCCCGCCGATCTCGTCGTCGATTTTTATGGTTACTCCTCCTCTTGATGCTGGTCATGGCCGGCGGGGCGGCTTGGCGTCAGGGTTGGCTTATCCCGGTCCCGGAGGTTCAGGTGGCCATCGTCAGCCGGCAAAGTCCGGCTCACAGCCTAGCGGTCCTTAACGCCACCGGCTATGTGGTCGCGCAACGCAAGGTGGCGGTGGCCTCCAAAGGCACTGGACGACTGGCTTATCTAGGCGTGGAAGAAGGCCGGGTCGTGACCATGGGTGAAATCATCGCCCGATTGGAAAACGAGGATTTGACCGCGGCCAGGGATGAAGCCGCGGCCAGGGTGCAAGCCAATTTAGCGGCGGTGGAACAGGCCAGGGCCGAAGTTTACGATGCGGAAATCCAGTTTCGCCGAAGCCGTGAGCTACTAGGAAAACAATCCATCTCCCGTTCGGAATTTGACGCCGCGGATGTCCGGCGCTTGAAGTCCAAGGCCGCGGAACTGTTCGCGGTCCGCAATGTGGAAGTGTCCAAGGCCGTTTTGCGACAAGCGCAAGCCACTCTGGATTACACCTTTATCCGCGCCCCGTTCAATGCCGTGGTCTTGACCAAGGATGCCGACGTGGGAGAAGTGGTGGCGCCTTTCGGTTCCGCCGCCTCCGCCAAGGCCGCCGTGGCGACCATGGCCGATATGGACTCATTGATGGTGGAAGCCGATGTGTCCGAATCCAATATTTCCAAAGTTCAGACGAATCAACCTTGCCTGATCACCCTGGATGCACTTCCGGATACGTATCAGGAAGGTCAGGTGCACGTCATTATGCCTACCGCCGATCGCTCCAAAGGCACGATCACGGCCAAGGTCAGCTTCAACAAACGGGACGAGAGAGTCCGACCGGAAATGAGCGCCAAAGTGGCTTTCCTGAAACGACCTTTAGCCGATGACGAACGACAGCCAAGGCTGAGCATTCGGGCCTCGTCCCTGGCGACCGGTTTTGATCAGCCTAAAGTTTGGCGGCTGGACGAAGACCGGGTAACTCTAGTGACCCTGAAAATCGGCGCTCGTTTGGGAGATACTCTGGAAGTTTTGGGCGGACTCAAGGATGGCGATCGCATCGTGGCCGCGCCTCAACCCGGCTTGGTCAACGGCGGCCGGGTCAAAATCCAAAAGCAGTAACCAGATATATGTCCAGTCGGCCGGTAGTATCTCTCAGCCACCTGTATAAGTCATATCACCGGGGGGAAGAAACTATTCCGGTCTTGGAGGATATTTCCCTGGAAGTGGTCGCCGGCGAATTTCTGGCTTTAATGGGACCATCCGGTTCCGGTAAAACCACCTTGCTGAACATTATCGCCGGTCTGGATCGGGCGGATTCCGGACAGCTCATCGTCGCCGATCAGGATATCACGGTATTGAACGAAACCGAATTAGCCGGTTGGCGGGCCGGAAATATAGGATTCGTCTTCCAGTTTTACAACCTGATCCCGGTATTGACCGCCTTCGAAAACGTCGAACTGCCGCTGCTGCTTACCCCGCTGTCTCGATCCGAACGCCGCCAACATGTAACCTTGGCCTTGAAGCTGGTCGGCCTGGACCACCGCATGGACCACCGCCCCAATCAGTTATCCGGAGGCCAACAGCAGAGAGTGGCCATCGCCAGGGCCTTAGTGGCCGATGCCACCATCATCGCGGCCGACGAACCGACCGGAGACCTGGACAAGATTTCCGCCGAGGAAATCCTTAAATTGTTAGTCCGGCTGAATGACGATTTCGGCAAGACCATTATCATGGTCACCCACGACCCTCGCGCCGCGAGCCGGGCGAGGCGAGTCCTCCATCTGGACAAAGGCGCCCTGGCCTCGGCCTGACCATGTTTCTGGCAATGATTACCCGCCACCTGTGGGATCATAAACTGCGGACCATTCTGACCATCCTGGGAATGACCGTGGCCATCCTGGCTTTTTTGCTGCTGCGCAGCGTGGTCATTGCCTGGTACCGCGGAGTTGACGCGGCTTCGGACAACCGCCTGGTCACCAGAAACGCCATATCCCTGACCTTCTTTATGCCCATCTCCTATCTGTCGACCATCAAGCAAATTCCCGGGATCACCCATGTCCCCCATATGACCTGCGTCGGCGGTATCTAAC
>JADFXS010000361.1 GCA_015233515.1 Deltaproteobacteria bacterium
CCCGGTGGCTCCTCGACGTATGGTGAATACGCCTGCGGGCCAAAATCGGTCCAACTTCGCGTTTCGCCTAGGATTTACGCGCCCTATCCGCGATTTGATGGTGGGGTTAGGCATATAGTCATTCCAAATAAAACAGAATATCGGCCAATTCGTCGGATATAGTCTCCGCCTGGTCAAAATCCCGGGCATCCAAGGCGTTACAAAGGTTTCCGGTGACCTCTGTCACCTCGTTTCGATCCAGTTCGCTCAATTCGGGAACAAGGCGGGAGGTCTTTTCCAACAGGGCCACGGCCTTGGACCAGAGAGAACGTTGCCCCTCGGTCAAGTCGGTCGGCGCCTTGGGTATGATAAAAATGTCTTGGCGCTCCGAATCCGGTTCTTCATCCTCCTCCAACTCCGCCGAAAATTCCGATAGTTCTTCCTGAAGATCGTCGTCATAGTCTTCCTCGACCACGCCAAAGGCCTGATCGATCTTCAGACGGGCCGCCGCGACGTCCGCGGATGATAATTTTCTAAAAGCATCTTCAATGGTTATGGATTTTTTTAGTCCGGTATGCTTTTCAATGACATGGCATTCCAGAATGCCATCCAGAGTCAAGCGCATATCAAAGACCAAAGGGCTACCTTCCGGAGCTTCCGTATCCAGTCCGGTCACCATGAACCGACCGATTTTAAGGTTACGGCGGGCATCGAAATTTTCACCTTGATAAATATTGACATCCACTTTTTCCTGCCCCTCCGCGGTAGTGTAAAAAATTTGCGTCTGCCTGGTGGGGATGGGGGGATTGCGCCTGATGACGGCCGTATAACAATGTTTTGAAGGAAGATCGTTTAAAAACCCGAGATGGGAAGTCCCGAAAGAATACGGGGTGACATCCACCAGAACCTGACCGGTGTAAGTTCCGGCGATACGGGCGGCTTGCAGGGAAGCCCCCACGGCCACGGCCAAATCTGGGTCTACGTCGAAACGAGGCATGATCGCGGTTTGCTCGAAAATAACCTGGGAGACCAATGGAGTGCGGGAGGCGCCGCCGACCAGAATCACCTGGCCTAATTGCCGGGCCAATAATCCGGCCTCCTTCAAGGCGAATTGGATGGAATCCTTGGTCCGATCGATTAAATGCCGGATCAGGCCTTCATAATCGTGCAGGGAGAGTTCCAGGTCCAGATGCAGAGGCAGCCCTTTACTCTCAAACAGGTGTTCCTCGGACACCCTGGTGTAGACCTCCGAAGACAGTTTTATCTTGGCGCTTTCGGCGGCGCGAATCAATCTGGCTTTGGCCGTCAAGCTGGATAGGGGATCGACCTGGTGGATCGTCTGGAAATGATCAACCAAATGGGCCAATAACAAACGATCGAAATCGTCCCCGCCCAAGTGGGTATCTCCGTGGGAAGCCAGGACTTCCGTGACTTGGCCGTCGGACTGCACTATGGAAACATCAAAGGTCCCGCCTCCCAGGTCGTAAATCATCATCGGCCTGGTCGGGTCCGCTTGGTTGGCGGCCAAGTAACACAAAGACGCGGCCGTTGGTTCATTGATAATCCGTTCGACCTTGAAACCGGCTATCTCTCCGGCTTCCTTGGTGGCTGTCCTTTGCGCGTCGGAAAAAAAGGCCGGCACGGTGATGACCGCGCGGTTCACTTCACTCCCTAAACGATTTTCGGCGGCCAGTTTCAACCGGCGGAGAATCATGGCTGATATTTCCACCGGAGTGAATTCCCGGTCGCCAAGCGTGATGGTCTTCTCCTGCCCCATTTGACGTTTAATGGAACGGATGGTCCGTTCCGGATAAAGCAGGGATTGGTTGGCCGCGGCTTGTCCTACCAACAGAGTCCCTTCCGGGGACAACCCGACCACGGAAGGCATGATGGGGCTACCATCAATGTTGATCAGTTCCGGCCGCCCATCCAAAACCACCGCGGCCTCGGAATTGGTCGTCCCCAGATCGATACCAATGACGATGTCATGGGACATTAAATATATTCCTTTTCATTCATCTAAAGTTATTCGCAGAACTAACCCACGGTCGTAAAGTTGATCCAATTTTTACCGGATAATCTCTACAACAACTTGATACAATACATTATTTTTACTATTCGCCCTGGTTGACCACTACCTGGGCGAACCGTATTATTTTTTCTCCAAGACGATAACCGGCCGTCACTTCTTCCAAAACAGTGTTCCGCGGCCGATCCGGCCGGCAGATCGTCGCCACGGCCTGCATTAAACTCGGATCGAATGGTCGCCCCAAAGCGACGGTTTTTTCCACTCGCAAATCGTCAAGATGAGTTTGGATACGTTCCGCGGTCAATTTTAACCCCACGGCTAATGCGCGGTCGACCGAAGAAACTTTTTTCCAAAAACGCCATCTCTTGCTTATAGTTTCGTTTTCCGCGATCTTCAAGGCGGCTTCCACTCGATCGGCGACATCGATCAGGGCCAGAGCCGCATTTTCCGTGACCATCCTTCCGGCCTGCCGCGCTTCATTCTTAGCTTTGTTTTCCCGGTCATGGGATATTTCCAGTTCCTGCCGCAGCAGATCCAAGGATCGGGTGAGCAGCTCGCGGTTCTCGCGGAAACTTTGGGTCTGGGCTCGGGCTTCCGCTTTGAGTCCGGCCAGTTCCGATAGAAGAGCGACCAAGTCCACTTCCGGGACCTCCGGCCGGACCGGCGGGTGGTCCATTCGGCGGCCGGCCAGTATTTCGTCTTCAATAATCGCTTCGGGCAATGGCGGTATTTTTTCTTGGTTATCCATGAGTTATTCTTCCAAAAATAAACCAGCCAATTCCTTGGGTGTAAGCCTTTTCCTGGGTGTCGTGGTTTTGAGCCGGCTAATTAAACCGTTCATATCCGGAAGAGGATCGAAGCGGAAAAGATGGGTTTTGATTCTGGCCCTTTCCGTCCGGACGGATTCATAGGCCTGGCGTATTTCGGTGAACCTGTCCGGGGCCTTATCCGGAGGAAAGCCGATCACCAATTCTCTGTACCGCGCCTGAATGACCTCATCACCCGCATCCGGGGAGATGCCAAGAATGAAATATGGGTCCATGAATAACTCTTCCCTAGGTTTCGTCCAGTTCCGGAAACAAATTTTTTTGAAGTTTAGATTTTTTCCCTGGTTTCTTGGGGCGTTGCCCGGCGGTATACTTTTTGATTTTCCGAATCAGGTCCCTATAAAGTTCCGCGCGGGATACCCCGAAAAGGCCCGAAAAGATTTCTTCCATGCCGAATTCATCTTCATCGTCTTCGTCTTCAGTGAATGGTTCCCCGCCGCTTCGGTTGTTCTTAGGTATTAACCTTTGGAGTTCTTCCACCGCGGATTTAAAGTAGTCCACCGGTTTTTTAAGCCGCATGGCGACATGGTATCTATCAAGCGCATAGCGGCCCTCGTTGGGAAAACATTGATAGGCATGTTCGGCCACGGTTAGTATCAAATCAAGACGATGGTGATGATATTCCCAAAGAAAACCTATGATTGCATCCAGATCGGTCTTTTCCCTCAGATGAACATAGCCCTGCTTTATGGCTTCCAAGAAAAGAGTCCGCATTTCCGGGGATGGTTCCGGGGAAGTTTCTTTTTCGGAATATTTCAATAAATTCATTAATAAAAGAATTTCATCGGCCTGGATCAACGACTGA
>JADFXS010000362.1 GCA_015233515.1 Deltaproteobacteria bacterium
AAAAAAGCCCAGCAAAGAAAGGATACCGGCGCCACTTACGGGGCCGTGCCCTGCCACAACTGCCATGCGCAGATTCATGAACTCGGCGAAGTTTATAACGGCGGCTGGCAGGTGGTCCATCTGTGGACCATTATCTGCCTGGCCATGGGCATACTTGGGCCGAACGAAAGGACTTATTTAGGTCCGGATCTGGCCGAACTTTAGCCATTAGCCGGACCGGGGCAGATCGCAAATCCGCCGTCCGATCGCCGAGCGGGCCCAAAAAACCAATTGATAGCGGACTAGCCCGCCCCGGGTGGGCTGGTCCTTGGCGAAAAACTGACGAAGCAGTTATTCAAATACCATCTTACCAGGAGGCTGGACATGACTGAACAAGCTGAAGCTGCGAAACTTCAAGACGATTTCGAGCCGGTCATAATTGCCTATTGCTGCAAATGGTGTTCATACGCCGCCGCCGATTTGGCGGGCAACATGCGCATTCAATATCCGGCCAATATTCGTATTATCGTCGTCCCTTGCACGGGGCGTCTCGACACTTTGCATATTATTAAAACCTTCGAGTATGGCGCGGACGGCGTCTTCATTTCCGGTTGCTTGCCCGGTGATTGTCATTACATGACCGGTAATTACAAGGCACAGAAAAAAGTGACCTACATCAAGGGGCTGCTGTCGGAGATAAAACTGGAGCCGGAACGTTTGGAAATGTACCACAATTCCGCGGCCATGGGACCGCAGTTCGCCAAGACTTGTATTGATTTTACAGCCAGGATTAAAGAACTGGGGCCGTGTCGTTAAAGAGTGCCCGACCCCATGGCGCGCGAAGCTATGGCGCAAAGAAACGGTGGTTTTTGAAGGCCGGGAGAGCAAGGCCATGGCGGATCAATTGACGACGGTCGGCAAGATCCGCCTCTTTAAACGCGCCGGCATTCTTTCCGAGGAAGATATGAGCAAGATTGAGGAAGCGGTCAAGATACAACTGGATATAAACTAGAGACGAAATAGTTCTAAAAGGTGAAGTTCTCTCCTCCTCTGGAGCCGGAAGGCTTCTGGACAGCGTTGTTTCTGGTTTGTTGCAGGTTGTGCGCTTGCTCGACCAGCGTCTGACTCTTTTCCCAACCTTGTTTGCAGATTAAATAGAACTTATCCGAAGACGAATCCTCGTGGACAAGGTGTGTTTTCAAGGAAGGAACACCGTTGGCAAGCTGGTAATCCGCAATGGCCGTTATGTACTCGTATCGCTTTTCTTTTTCGATGATGATCGGCGGATAGCCTGACTTGAAGCAGGGAAGGTTGGAAACAAGTCGGGCGATCCGGCCGTTGCCGTCCCAAAAGGGATGGATGCTTATAAATGAAAGGTGAAGCCTCACATAAGACCTCAGGACGTCTTCCGGTGTTTTTCGACCCTGGACCTCGGCATTCAGCAAATCGAGCCAGCGGCTCATAAGCTCGGGCACTTCCCAGTAATTGGAAAACTCAACGATCGTCTGCTTGCCGTCAAAGACGATGTTGGTGGAGTTGTTTTCCTTCTTCCAAGCGCCGACAGGTTTGTAAACGTCAAGAATTTGCTCATCGATGGCCAGGCAGTGCAGGTCAAAGATATCTTGTGCCGTGAATTGGTCTTTTTTTACGAGGCCAAGGAGCAAATCAACGGCGCGCGCATGGCCTTGAATGTCCCGGTGGTCCTTCAGCGGTTTTCCATGTATGGTTAGCCCTTCGCTCAACACAAAGGCGGTTTCACCCAAGGTAAGGGTATTACCCTCTATGGAGGTGGAGGTGTGCGTCCATAAAACCCTGAGTTCCTCTAACAGGTTCTTTTTGATGTCGTTTGACAATCTCTCCAGGAATCTCATTAAATTTTCCCCCCTGGGTCCAAGGCCTTTGGCTCCTGTTCTTTACTAAAAGGATGTTGTTCATCACTCCGGCGATACTTTTTTATGAATTCGGGAGCAACAGCGCGGTTAGTCCGTTTGCTTCCGCTGCCCATACCGCGCAAGCCGTTCTTCGAGAGTCCCGGTGTGCAATTCGAACAGATGGTTGTCGTCGTCGTAAAAATAGATCGAACGGGCTTCGCCCGGAACGCGCGGACGGTCGTCGAGGATGCGAAGTCCCAGGTAACGCAGTGCGTCGAGGCAATGATCGTAATCGCGTTCCTCGATCTTGAAGGCGACGTGATTGTAAGTTGGCAAGGACAAACTTTCCCCTTCCATGATGGCGATCCAGATATCTCCGACAAGGAAGAACCTTTCTCGGAAATGCGAGAAGGTCGCCGCGCCGCTATCGTAAACCCGGCGCGCCCCCAAAACGTTCGCTAGCATCGCTTCACTACGATCCAGATCGCGGACAATGAAGGTCAGGTGGCTAAGGCCGGAGATCATTTTTTTATGACCACCTTTTTGTGAGATCACGGATGGTGAGATTGAGAGACTATGGTCCGGACTCAATCAGGTTATTTTTCATCATATCCCCTTTTTTGCGACAGCGAAAGGCTCCCTCGTTTCCTTAACCGGACGATTTGCCGCCGTTCTTGAATCAACCGCGTGTCCGCGCCCAGGTCGGCCAGGGTGAAGCTGCAATTCTTGTCAAGATCGTCTTGCCTTCAAGGGGGAGAAGGTATAACATGGTAATACTTATTGATACTTTCATGTGAGGTGCCCCTGATGGGAAGCAAGGCCGTAAAACTGGACGAAGAAACCTACGCACGGCTAAAGGCTTTAGGCGAGGCGCGAAAGCGTACGCCCCATTGGCTGATGAAAGAAGCGATCCGGCAATTTCTCGACCGCGAAGAAGAAGCCGAGCACATCCGGCGCGACACCTTGGAGCGTTGGGCGCGCTACGAGACAACCGGCGAAACAATCAGCCATGACGTTGTTGATGCCTGGCTTGAAACGTGGGGAATGGATCAGGAAGGCCAATGTCCCGTTCCTTGAGATGGTTTCCCGAAGCAGTTTCGGATTTGGCGCGCCTTCGTGATTTTATCCGCATTCACAATCCCGATGCGTCGCAACGCGTCGCAAGGCTAATTCGTGATACCGCGCATAAGTTGCTGATGTTTCCTTTCATTGGCATGCCCGTTCAGGATATAGACCATCCCCAGCTAAGAGATTTGTTCATTCCGTTCGCTCATAACGGCTATTGGCTGCGCTACACCGTTACCGATTATGAAATAATCGTCGTCAGGATTTGGCACGGACGCGAAAACAGAAATCAGCAGTAATCGGGAGACTATAAACACCACCGATACAGCCTTTCAAATCGAGCCGGGTTGGCCGCAGTATAAAGGTAACCACCGATTTAAACGTGACTATTAGTGCAAGAAAAAGCCACGAGGTTTTAGCCGAGCGCAGCCAATCCCTTACGATCGATAAGATCAAGAAGCCGTTTCGCCGGGCCGCTAGGCCTTTTCAGCCCTTGCTCCCACTGTTGGACGGTTGTTTTGCCGATACCAAGAATCGTAGCAAAAACCGCTTGACTGACGTGGTTCGCCGTCCGAATTCGCCTGATGTCCTCGGGTTGAAAAGTCTTTTGGACGGGCAAGCAGAGAGCGTTAATCTTGCGCATGGTAATTTCATCCATGGCCCCAACCTTGAACAGGTCGCGGGCCATATCCTGGGCCATATCCAAAATTTCACTCATG
>JADFXS010000363.1:0-2157 GCA_015233515.1 Deltaproteobacteria bacterium
AAAAACTTGGCTCCGGATTATATCGTTCCCATCCATTGCTCGGGCCGTAAAGCAACCAATAGAATCGAAGCCGAAATGCCGGAGAGTTTTTTGCTGAACATGGTCGGCACCAAATTGATTTTCAAGGCTTGAGGCCGGATGAAGGCGCAATGTTGGGACGTTCCCTGCTAATAATACATTTTAATAACTTACGGAGTTTGTTTGATGCCTGATGTTGAACTTCTTCCTGGAGAAGAGATTATCCTTAGAATTAGACCGGCTTGGAGAAGTTTTTGGGTTTTCATGTTTGGAGCCGCGATCTGTCTGATCGGTCCTTGGTTACGTGAAAACCCGCCTTTGAGCCCCGCAAGTGGGGTCTTATTCGGCGTGGTCTTTCTGCTTATCATTTTTCGACGCTGGTCGGAAGTCTATACCGTGACCAACCAGCGGCTTATGGTCCGAGGAGGACTTATCGCCAGGGAAACCTCGGATATCCGACTTGCGGATATCGCCGGCGTGGAAACCCATAAAGCCGGGCATATCTTGATCCGCTCCCGGGTCGCCCATCAAGGGCACATCATCATGTATGGTCAGGTTGATCCTGACGGTCTCAAAGCACGGTTGGACCTTTTGACGGCTCAGGTCCAAGGTATTCCGGGAGACGCGCCGGCTCCATGAACGGAAGTGTTCGAACAATAAAGATATGATATGTGTATCTATTTGGAATAATATGAATAAGCGTACTTATCGGCCCTGGAACGTGACTCGAAATTCTGCGCTGGCGAAAGAAAGGCTCCTGATGCCGACCATATCTTATCCAGGTCCTTATGTTCGGGTCCAGGTCAATGCCTATAGCGGGTATCGGGCTAACGAACGCCCCATGGCTTTTGTCTGGGACAATCGGCGTTATGAAGTGGATATAATTCTGGACCGTTGGTATCAGGGCGGTTTGTCCCCTCGGGACCAAAAGTTGGATTTTTTTAAGGTCCTGACTAAAGACGGCGGAGAGTTTATCTTGCGGTATGATGCGTTGTTCGATGCCTGGTCGATCCGAGTGACCGATCAGGCATCGAGCTAGTTATTTAGACATGAAGAGGCGCATATCCATATTGTTGACGGCGTTGTTCAGAGCACCGCTCAATGATTCTTCGCCATCTTGTTGTCCTAAAACATAAAATTTCTCCGTGGACCCGGTAATTTTTCCACTTTTCACTTCCTTGGTCCCGTCGGAGATTCGGTAGATATAGGCCACTTCCGCCTTGAACGTGCGGCTTCCTTCAAGGTCCAGAACGACTTTTTCCAGGTCGATCACCAAGCTCAGGTTGTCTTCTGAAAAAGCCGGAAGCACGCCTAGGCCCAAGGCTTCCATCCTCAGGCGAAAGGCCTCATACAAAGCGTCTTTCACGGTGGCGTCCTTGATGGCCGTGGTTCGGCCATCGGTGGTTTTGCCGGTCAGGCTGAGGCGATCACCAACGTCTTTGAACAGGTCCTTGGCCAGAACCGCCGGAGTGACGATATTCTTGTCCGTGCGCTTATCGTTTACCTTTAGAAAAATAGGTCTAGCCTTGAAAGGGGTTTCCTGGGGAGTCAAATACGATAGGTTCATGCCGCTGCTGAAGCAACCGGTCAAAAAAATGAAGCCGATTAATGCGATAAATTTTTTCCACATATATCCTTCCTCCATGTTTCTCGGAGTAAACGTTTATTAACGCTGGACTATATCATCGCTACCGATAAATTGCACCCGGTTTTTAGGTAACTCCCGAGTCGGTCTCCAGTGTGGCAATTATTTACCTCGTTGCCAATAAAATAAAAAGGCCGCCAGGACCAGGGAGTGGTCGATTCGGCCATCGGCGATCAAATTGGGGACGTCTTTTAAAGCGACATGAACTGTTTCAATGTCTTCTCCATCGTCCAGATGTGGTTCGGCTATTTGGCTGATATCCTCGGCTAAAAAGGAATAACACCAGTTATTTTGAATGGCCGGATTCGGACGTGTTTGCCCTAAAAAAGTCAGTCTGCCGGCATAACCAGTCTCTTCCAGCAATTCCCGCGCCGCGGCTTCAGCCGGTGTCTGGCCTGCATCGATCAGGCCGCCGGGAATTTCCATTGTCACTTCCCTGGTTCCCAGGCGGTATTGTCGAACAAAGACTACATTCAACGCGGAAGTGAGGGGAA
>JADFXS010000363.1:2174-2977 GCA_015233515.1 Deltaproteobacteria bacterium
TGATGTTTACCCAACCTGGAGCCTCTAAAACAGAAAAGTCGTGCGGCAGACCAGTCCTTGGAGAGACGGCGGTAATAGTCTTAAGAGTAAAAATGCGGTTGCTAAACCGAGTCAAGGATGTGGTCACGGGCCAAGGATTGATCATTGTAGTTGTAAAACCTCCCAACTAACTTTAGAATATACTAAGAAAGACAAATTCCCAGCGGGGACGGTTCAACCATGGAAATTGCCGGAACACAAGCTTGGATTGAAAGCGCCAGGGCTGCGGTGCGGGCGCTCCGGTCCGGACGTGTCGTCGCGCGGAAGCCGGAGACGTCTGAATCCAAGTTGCCGGCTGAACTTAAGCCCCCCGCGGGTTTACGCAGTCTGGAGCAAACTCAGGACCTGGATACTCTGGCGGCAAAGGGCCGGATTATCGACCGATATCTATAATATCCGTTTCCAGAAACCGGATTGATCCCTTCTCGCCCCGACAACCGTTACTACCTAAAAATATTAAGCAAATACTTTTGTGATCTGCCGGAGTTGTCCCAAGCAATCCATGGGCCTTAAGATTATAAGATTGCTTCCTAAAGGATAAGATTCGGCAAGCTTCCCGTCTCTCGGGCTTGCCGGTTCTGTTTTATCCAGCCGACCGCTTAGGCTATGTCCCTTCGAAATTATAATTGCGCCGGTTCGTCCGCGACGCAATATAACATCTTGTGGGAAGATTTCAGTTTTTCCAGGAGAGCCGGCAGGCGATCGTCGGATATCCCGCGAACTCGATAATAGACCCGCCGCCAGCCTGGCGACACTCCGTCATA
>JADFXS010000363.1:3046-3613 GCA_015233515.1 Deltaproteobacteria bacterium
TCTCTAAGTTCCAGGGCCATCAGCACACCGCCCAGATATGCGCCGGTCAGATTGGTCAGTACGCGAAAAACGTCGCCTTGAGTCAACATGCCCACCAAGTCGCCTTTTGAGTCCAAAACAGGTAAGCCGTTGATCTTCCTTTTCAACATAACGGCCGCCGCTTTAGGGATGGTATCTTCCGGCGAAATGCAAATCAGGTTCTTGGTCATGATGCCGTTAATTTTGATCTTGGCCAATAAATAGTAAAGTTCGTGGATGTCCAGGGCCGTGGCTTTGGAAGGTGAGGCAGCTTTGATATCCTGGTCCGTAACAATACCTATGAGCTTGCCTTGCCTTGAAACAACCGGCAGGCGTGAAATTTTATTCTCACGCATTACTTGCGCCGCTTCCGGAAGAGTCATCTCTTCATCAATTGTAATGACTTTTGTGGACATCCACTCTTTAACCAACATACACTTGTTCTCCTGCATGAATGAAAAATAACGGTTGCCGATCTCCGATGGTCCACTCCAAGGTGGGGTGACTCGGACGGTCAGGTTCAACCTTTGATGATAAGCCGATGATAGC
>JADFXS010000364.1:0-3105 GCA_015233515.1 Deltaproteobacteria bacterium
CAGCGGAGTGGGATTTTCAAACGGATGCGCGGAATTGACGTTAAAAAATCCACCCCCGTTGGTGCCCAGAAGTTTGATGGATACCTGGGAGGCTGCCGGCCCAAGGGCGATGGTCTGTTCCTTGGTGGAAGCCGCTTCGGTCTTAGGCTTGCCGTCAGGTCCTAAGACCGGTTGTCCCTGGGCATCGAGGACAGGGTTGTCATAGTTGATTTTTTCCAGCAATTCGACTTTGGCGTAGGGACTGATGGTCTGAACAACTCCCTGGGAAACGAAAACCAAAGCAAAAATAAAGGCCAGCGGCAGCAGGATATAAAGGGTTCCCCGAACTAAATCAGCCCAGAAATTGCCGATATATGACGTTTCGCGTCTGACTAGCCCCCGGATTAAGGCCGCCATGACCGCCATGCCTTTTGCGGCGGATATGAAATTTTGCACGGTAAAAGCCAGCATCTGGGTTAAATAGCTCATGGTCGTTTCACCGCCATAGGCCTGCCAATTGGTATTGGTGAGGAAACTCACGGCGGTGTTGAAGGCCAGTTCCGGATCAACCGCTCCCATTTTTTCGGGGTTGAGCGGCAACAGACCTTGAAGGCGCTGTAGGGCATAAACCGTAACCAGGCCTAGTCCGCTAAAAAGCATCAAAGCCAGGGCATAGGTTTTCCAGTTCATTTCCTTGGTTGGATCAATTCCGCAAACCTTGTAGATAAACTTTTCCACGGGCGAAAGCAGCCGATGCAGGTAAGTAGGTCTATTTTCATAGACCTTGGCCATATACTCACCCAAGGGTTTGATCAGAATGAACAAGGTCACCAGAAACAGACCAATTTGCAGATAGCCGTTGGTGGTCATTCGAATAGCTCCGGTTTCAACAAAGCGGTCAACAGATAGATGAAAAGAAATAAAAACAGTATTAGGCTCACGATGTACATTTTCAGCTCGCTTTCAGGCGGTCCACGGACCAAATAAGAGCAAAAGACACAAAAATAAAAATCAGCAGTAAAGCAACCACGGTAAATTCAGCCATTAAATATCCTCCTAGGAGTGGGAAGTCCAATCTCTAAAGTCTGGAATTATACTCATATGGTGTATAAAGATGGTGTTAAGAATATCGGGAAGCGTGTTAATTTTTTATTAAGACCTGGGACTATGTGGGACGTGATTATTATCTCAAGGGTTTTGGCCGTCAAGCTTGGTAGTCCGGCATCAATTTGACCCTGTTCCATTTAAGTTAATCCGCCGCCACTGGTAAGAATTGCCCCGGCCGACACCGATCCACCGCACCAGCCCCATGGCCGCTAGAGAAGTCCACCAACTATAAAGCTGAAACAAGTTCAGGGAAATTAAACATGCAAGCGAACGCATTCCCCGTAGCTTGCTACGGGGTTAGCGAGCAAAAATTAAAACGCGTTCGTTCCTCACATGTCGAAGATTCCTCGCAGCTTGCTGCGAGGAGCTTCAACCCAATGTGATTAACACTTTATTTACGAATCACCCGCGAAACTTTACACCATTTTGACGCGTTCCTGTGTAATTTTTTCCGTAACTCTGCAACCGCATGAAATGTGCTTTGTTGAACTTGTTGTGGGACCTTAAGTCCTCCACCGGGCGACTGAAACAAATTGGGGGTGTTTGTCTGGATGGCAAATAAAACAAAACCGGCATGATGCGCCGGCAATAACTGTTTGTTGAGGCTAATGAACCTGCTCAATCAGGGATGAATTTAACGCCATCTTTTTAAACGATAAGGAGATAAACGACATGAATCTGGCAATCTGGCTGACGGCGATGTTTCTTTTGGGAATTGTTTCAATGGGCCTATGTTTGCTTTTCGTGGAAGCGTGCGAAAAAATATAGAAATGCGAGGTGATAGCCATGACGTTTTTTACGCTGGCGGTAACGGTTTTCCTGTTCATCTACCTGTTCGTGGCTCTGGTCAGGCCTGAATGGTTCTAATTAGAGAGAATAAAAGGAGCAGGCACGATGTTTTTACAAGTATGGTTTCTTCCCATTGCTCTTCTTGTCACCACGACGATCCTAGCCTTTCCATTGAGCCGCTACCTGGCATGGATCATGGACGGAAAGTATCGCGCGATACCGTTCTTCCGCTGGATTGAGACGCGTCTGGACAGCGGACCCCAAAACTGGAAACAGTATATCGGCTCGCTGTTGCTGTTCAATACGGTGCTTTTCGTTTTCGGTTTCCTGGTTCTGGCGCTCCAGCCGCTGATGCCGTTAAATCCCGACGGCAAGGGCATGCTGTGGCCAACGACAATTTTTCATAGCGTGGTGTCGTTTATGACGAACACCGACCTTCAACACTACGCCGGTGATGTTCATCTGTCGAACTTCAGCCAGATATTTTTCGCAATTGCCAATCTTTTCCTATCGGCATCCATCGGTTTTTCCGGCCTGGTGTCGATTATCCGTTCGTTTCGCGGCGATTCGACCGTCGGCAATTTTTTTGTCGATATGTGGCGGATAATAGCATACATGTTCGTGCCGGCGGCCTTCATCTTCGGCCTCGTCTTTATCTGGCAGGGAAGCCCGATGACCTTTACGAGTTCCCACCAGATCTCTACTCTCGAGCCGGCGGCCATGGGGACCACCGACAAGGGAGAAGTGAAAAAACAGACTATCGTGGTCGGACCAGTGGCCGCCTTTGAGTCGATCAAGATGCTTGGTACCAACGGCGGCGGATTTTACGGCATGAACTCCGCGCACCCCTATGAGAATCCCACCTCCGTATCCAACTTTTTCAATACGATGGCCATGATGCTTTTCCCTTTTTCGCTAGTGCTGATGTATGGCCGAATGCTCAACCGACGGCGGCATAGTTTGGTCATCTTTTTGGCCATGATGACGCTGATGGCCGGCACCATGATCTTCTCGATCACATTCGACACCCTGCGGCCGAACCCTGGATTGACCGCGCATCCCGAGGCCCGAACATATAATATCCCCAGCGCGACGGCCCCAGGGGGAAGTCGGGCCATGACCCTGCCGGCCGTAGCCGGACTCCCGGTGGAACAGCACTTGGGGAATCTGGAAGGGAAGGAACTCCGTTTCGGAACTTCGGCCGGGGCCACTTTTGACGCTGTAACCACC
>JADFXS010000364.1:3162-3606 GCA_015233515.1 Deltaproteobacteria bacterium
ATCCTCTCGCCGCACTATCCCCCATGGTCGGGCTGTGGCTGAACTGCATATATGGCGGCAAGGGTGTGAGGTTGATTAACATGCTGCTCTACATAATCATCGGCATCTTCATCGCCGGCATGATGGTGGGGCGGACCCCCGAGTATCTAGGGAGGAAAATCGGAGCGCGGGAGGTGAAACTCGCGGTGATCGCCCTCCTGGTCCATCCATTGATGATCCTTATGCCTACCGGCCTTTTCGCGGCAACGAGTTGGGGACTAAAGGCAGCCTCTAATCCGGGCGCCCACGGCTTTTCCCAGATGCTCTTCCAGTTCTCCTCGGCCTCGGCCAATAATGGTGCGGCCTTCGACGGGCTGGGGGTCGTGTACGGATTCGCCAACAATGCAAGCCCGGCGCTAATGGCGATCCCTTGGGACATCGCGGCGGGGCTGGTCATGATCTTCA
>JADFXS010000365.1 GCA_015233515.1 Deltaproteobacteria bacterium
TTGTTCATTGCCGTTTTCAGCCGCCGTTCTGGCCGTCAAGGCCAGCTTGTTCGCTTGAGAAGCGTTATCGGCGTTGGATTTGGTCTGGGTAGCCAGTTGCGTCATGGAGGCGGATATTTCTTCCAGGGAAGCGGCCTGCTCGGTGGCGCCTTGGGACAGCAGCTGGGAGGAATCGGAGACCTGATTGGCTTCCGAGGCCGTTTGGGTTACAGTTTCGTTGATCTGACTCAAAATATCATTGAGCCAGAAAATCATTTTGGCTAATACTTGTCCGAGGGTATCCTTATTTGAGGAGAGCGAGGCCTCTAGGGTAAGGTCGCCCGAGGCGATGGCCGAGGCCAACGCGGTCTTTTCCCTGAGACTGTCGGTCATTTTGTTGAAGGCTTGCATCAACTCCCCGACTTCATCCCGAGAATCCGTGTCGATTCTTTGCGAGAAATCTCCCTCGCCGATGTTTTTGGCCCAGTTCACGCATTTCTTTATGGGTTTGGCCAAGGCATTGGCGAAGATCAATGACAGGGGCACGAACAGAAGGATGCATCCGCCATAAACGATAATGAGAAGCTTGATCATCTGACTAGTGTTGGCTTTGGCCGTCTCCTTGGAAAAAAGAACGGCGAGAGAACCGACAAGACCTGATTTATCGTAAAAAGGCAGAACGCCTTGAAAGTAGGGTTTATCCTGTAAATCCACATCCGACAAAAGAACTCCCTGCTTAGCCAGGTCCCAGGAATCGTTCTTTTCCTTGATAGCGACCACCGCCAGCTGTTTATAGTCAGGAAGAGAGCCGACGCTGAGTCCATCTTTTAAAAAGAGATTGACTTTCATGCCGGTCAGAGTGGACATTTTCTCCACAAACGGCTTGTCAATCCTCCGGACCGCCATCGAAAAACCTAACTGCATTTTTTCCAGCTTCCCGGTCTGCTTTTTAAAAACGTTTCCTTCGATCGGGGCGCAAACGACCATGGCGAGAAATCCATGGCTAGGCTCGAAACCGGACATATTCTCCTTCGGAATCTCTTTTCCGAATTTCAAATTGATTTGAAAATTTTTTAAATCCCGGGATTGAGCCCAGGCCGCATCGGTCAGTTCGCCCCCTTCTTTCACGTCGGCGTAATTAATGCTCGTTTTGTCGGCCGGGGATGGATATCCCACTATATAGGCGCCGTTATCTTGAAGCACGGCGAATGAGACCAGATCGCCGTCCAGATCATAAATTTCAGCTCGCTGAAGGTTGCTCGTCCTGCCAAGCTGGAAAATATCCTTGGATATGTCTCGGGAGACGTTCTCCATAATAACGGAAGCCATGGCGGGATTGGCCTTATTTTCAAAAAGAACCTTCATCCTTGAGCCCATCCCGTTCATGCTGGCCATCTGAGCGGCATCCAACTTTTGTTTTTGCTGCTTCGACTGAAGGTCGTCCCGAATAATATCGACTGATTTCGTGATTTGATCGAAAGAGGCGCCTTGGTTCTGCTGGGTGATGATATAGGCCGTCACACAGATCGAGACTATCATGGGAATTATCAACGTGGCCATTGAAATCAAAATGAGTTTTGTGCGGAGCCGAAACTTGAACATGATCATCCTCCAACAGGTTAAATTTATACAGGCGACTATTATACTATAAGTGTTTTCAGGAAGTCGCTTTTAAACCTGGTCAGGCGTCAGGAGACTTCAGCTACAGCTTCGATCTCGAGTAAGGCGTCTTTGGCTATTCTACTCACTTCCATGCAGGCACAAGCTGGTTTATGGTCCCCCAAAAAATGAGAATATATCGAATTGAAGCTGGCAAAATCGTTCCAATTCGCCAGGTATACCGTGGTTTTCACGAGGTTGTTCATGGTCAGGCCGGCTGCTTCCAGGACAGAATTCAGATTTTCCATGGTTTTTGTCGCCTGTTCCGCCATAGTGGCGCCGACTTGTTCTCCTGTTTCGGGACCGGAAGACACTTGACCAGATATGTGTCTGAGATTTATTCCTTTTTCGATATGAGTGTAAGGGCCGAGAGCGGCAAGGGCGATAATGATTTTCATGGCTCTCTCCTGTATCGGAAACGGAAACAATCATTCCCGGTTCTTCCTTGGGATTTACAAGCATGGGAAGCCAAGACTTAATTCCGGTTTTGAGCCCAATGGTTTTCTCCCATATAGGCAAATAAGCTTTGAGCATAAACGCGTTGGGCATTCAAAACCGGCAGATCGAGCTGTGGAACAAAGTCCGAAACCAAAGACCCTAAATTTCTCCGGCCGCGGTTAAAGTTTCATAAACAAGACGTATTTCCGCCCCGACCGTCTTGAAGGGTTCCGGAGGCAGCCAACTCGGCTTTTTGTCATTTTTCAGATACTCAAGAACATCGCTCTCGATCCCGTTGGCCCATTCGGCCAGATAGGTCCCCATGGTGAAGGTTTTGGCCACTCCCGCCCCTTCGCCGACACCGGCGTAGAAGAGGCTGCTGCCTTGGCGGCCGAATAAGGGCCGGGAATTCATGGTCAGATGAATCATGCCGCCCCATACGTACTCAAAGTTGACATGTTTATGGTTG
The DNA here is from genome assembly GCA_015233515.1 of Deltaproteobacteria bacterium. The sequence continues at coordinate 2,546 of JADFXS010000365.1, forward strand.
GGGAAGCGGTTGTCGAAAGCCTTGCGCAGCAATCTTTGGGAACGACGTATCCGTTCGGGTGAGCTGGTGTACCAGGTGGCATACATAAGTCCGTTCCGGACAAACAGCCTGTTGGTTTTGGTAAAACGGACGGTAGTGCCCGCGGTGTGGCCGGCGGTGCAGCCCCAGGGAGCGATACCTTTGAAATCTTCCAGCTCTTGCGGGCTAAGGACCCGGGAAAGCGCGCCAAAAGAGATAATCGGGCAAAATGTATTCTTGCAAAACCCGAATTCTTCAAGGAATGGTCCCGTGGTCACGATTACGGCCTTGGTCCGGATTCGCCGGCCATTCACGAGGATCACGGTGGCCGGTTTTCCATCTTCGATATCGAGGACGGGAGTCTTCTCGAATACATGGACGTTTTTGGGCAAAACCGTGCACATCCCGCGTAATACGTCGGCCGGGTTCACCAAAGCCGATCCCGGATTGAACAGCGCTTTCTTGTAATATTTCGTTCCAAGGCGCTTGGCCAGCGCTTCGCCTTCCACGTCTTCATATGGAACGCCCATGGATTCCAGTTCCTTGGCGTCCTCATCCAGGTGCTTGTAGGTCTTGGGTTCGTATGACGCCAGATACTTGCCACAATCGTCCCAGTCCACCCCCAGATGATTATCTTTAATGATTTTCCGCATTTTGTTCAGACTGTTGACATTTAACTTGACGCACCAGATTTTATCCTCGTGGGTGGAATCGTCGTCCCCGAATGCATGCGGAACGTCAATGAGGAATCCGGCGTTTTTCCCGCTGTCGTTGGCTCCGATCCTGATCGCTTCAAAGAGGGCAACGGAGGCGTTCGGGTTCAGTTCCGCCAAACGATACGCCGCTCCGAAGCCACCGTAGCCGCCGCCTATCACTACAAAATCATATTGCTCCAGAATCTCTTCTTCTTGATTAAACTGATGATTTTTATAGGGCGACGTTTCCAACCAACCAGAAACACCTGTTTCTGCTGGAAAAATTTTAACTTGACGCAT
>JADFXS010000026.1:0-16302 GCA_015233515.1 Deltaproteobacteria bacterium
ATGGCTGGTTCCTCCCAGGAGTTTTTCTATCTGCCGGATGAGATACTCAGCCTCGGCGGCCGGGCTGGCTAACACGGCTGTCGTCAGTTTAGGGGGGCCTTTGGCTTCCGAGGTCAAATCCGGCCGGTCGGAGTTGCGGTTGTGGGCAATAACCTGACAAGCCGCCTTGATAATGGTTTCCGTACTGCGGTAATTCCTGGTCAGGCGTACTTGCCGGACATGGGAGTAGTCATTTTTGAAACGTTGAAAATAGGCCGCATCCGCGCCGCGAAATCCGTATATGGCCTGGTCCGGATCACCAATGACCGTCAGGTTGGGTTTCGGGGCGGCCGCAAGTAATCTGGTCAATCTATATTGAGCAAGATTCAGATCCTGATATTCATCGATCAGGATAAACGGATAGCGGCGGCGCCAGCTGTCCAGGAGATCGGGCTTGGTTTCCAAAACGGCCACGGTCCTGGTAACCAGATCGTCGAAATCCAGCGCGGGAATCGCGGCCATCGCCACTTCATATCGACCGAATACCCGGGCCAACTCCGCATCAGACTGATCCCCGGGCCCGGTCAGACGCTGTTTGGCCAAGGATATGGCTTCCAGCAAGGCCGGGGCTTTGAATGAGCCGCCGATCGCCGCTTGTTTGGCGACGAGCAGACGTTCTTCTTCGGACAGAATTCGAAGCTTTGCGCCTAGATGCTCGGTAAGGATACATAAACCCAGGGCATGGAAGGTCATAACCGGCACTTGTTTTAAATCCGGTCGGAAAGGCAGGTCGCCGGCCAGCCTGGCGGACATCTCCCGCGCGGCCTGGCGAGTAAAGGTAATGCCGAGGATTTCTCGCGGCTTGGCTTGACCTTCCCTGACCAACCAGGCGATGCGTCTGGTTAAAACCTTGGTCTTGCCGGTCCCGGGTCCGGCCACTATGTATAGAGGACCCGGACCACAGATCACGGCGGCGCGTTGTTCCGGATTAAGATCGTCCAGTAGCGGATCACTGGCGGACAATATTGATGGAGCCTGGGCCGGGATCAGTTCCGCCTCGGCCCGAGGAGTTTTATCCGAAGTAAGCGCCGGCTTGGATCGGATAGTCGCCGTCTTTTTTTTTCGAGACTCCGGTCCATTTGGGAATAATGATACCTGCCCAACCAGGGCGGCTCTTTCTCCGGGGGTAAACAAACCAACCCAGCCGAACTCGCCGTCATAACCGGGTCGGGCCTGGATTTGGCCTCGACGCATGCGGTCGACGGCTTCGGCGATCAGATCGCCGCCGGCTTGCCTGATATCGGACAAGGATATTTCCCTCAGGATGCCTAGTTCCGGACCCAATACGTTCAGCAAGTGTTCATAAATTTCCGCGACGCGTTTGGTATTCGGTCCTTGGTCCAAGACTTCGGCCAGGACCTCGGTCAAAGGCACTAAACTATGATAAGGCGGTGCACTCGACGGTCGGATTCCTTTGGGGCGATCGGCTAATTCTATTACCCGATTCATGACTCCCACGGTGACCGGTCGGCCGCAAACCGGGCATATTCCGGCATGACCTTGGGTTTCTTCAGGTTCCAGGCAAACCTGGCATTTGCGGTGCCCGTCCAAATGGTATTTGCCTTCCTCCGGATAGAATTCGATGGTCCCCCCGAAACCACCTCGACCCTTCATGGCCCGGATCATGTCCGGATAAGAAAGATCGCTATTGAACAGGTTGGCTTCCCGGCCGATCTTATCCGGGCTGTGAGCATCGGAATTGGATACCAAGACAAACCTGTCCAGAGCGCTAAGGCGCCAGTTCATGGGCGGATCCGATGACAGACCGGTTTCCAAGGCCGTAATTTGATCGGTTAAATCCTCGAAGCATTCTTCCAGAGTGTCAAAACCGCTTTGTGAACCAAGAAGGGAAAACCACGGCGTCCAGATATGAGCCGGGATCAAGAAAGCCTCGGGCGAGGCTTCCAGGCATAGAGCCAGAAGATTACGAACGTCCAAGCCGAGAATGGGCCGGCCGTCGGATTTGATGTTACCGATGGTTTCCAGCTTGGTGTTCAAGCGTCGGGCGCTGGCCAGATCAGGCATCAGGATAACGGAGTGAATTTTACGAACGCGGCCGTTTTTTTTATAAATACAGGATATTTCACCGGAAAGCATAAAGCGGGCTTGCCCGCCGCCCGGCTGGGCATATTCCGGTCGGAGACGAAACAAACCTTCTTCGGCGGCCAGTAAATGCTCCTCTATTTCCGCCAACCATTGAGGGTGAGTCAAATCTCCCGTGCCCAGGACTTTTATTCCTTTACGACCCGCCCACCAATCCAACGTGGGCAGGTTTAAATTTCGGGCGGTAGCCCTGGAAAATCGGGAATGAATATGTAGATCGGCATTGAACAAAGAAGGCCTCCAAGATGGAAATCAAGCCAACATATCTCAGGGGTAGTGGAAAAGAAATAGTTTTCTCACTCCCTAATTCACTACTTGCGGGCATTGTGGCACGTTACTCCCGGCTGTAACGCTTGTTTTGCTAAGGATTTCTGCGCCCGCGAAATGGGCGTTAACCGGTCTGTTCAATCTTCTTTTAATAAAGTGGCCGGTAGTATCGCTCGTTCGCCGTATTTTTGGGTGATGCGGTCCAGGGCTTGATTCAGTTGGTGAGGTCGACTCGAAGGGCGCAGTTCTTCAAAAAGGCTGGGTGCTTCGGCTTCCTCCGGAGCCGTTAAGCCTGAAAGGGAGACCCCTAGTAGGCGGACCGGTCTCTGGCCTACGGCGGTTTTGGCTATGAGGCGGCCAAGGCTCTGGTAGATTTGTTTCGATTCATCCGTGGGGCGAGGCAGACTTTCGGCTCGGGTGATCTGAGTGAAGTCGCTGTATTTGACCTTCAGAGTCACGGTTCGGCATATAAAACCATTTCGTCGCAATCGTCGGGAAACCCTGGTAGTCAGCCAGAGAAGTTCCCGACGGGCGGCTTCAATATCCAATAGGTCCACAGGGTAAGTTTCTTCGGCGCCGATGGATTTGATTTCCCGCTCCGGATTGACATCGCGTTCGTCAAAACCTTGGGCCAAGAGTTTCAGTTGGCGCCCGTGTGGTCCGAACCGACGTTCTAAGAGCTGCCTCGGCGCCCGGGCTACGTCACCCACGGTTTCCATACCTAGTAAATTCAACGCTTTTTGGGTGGCTCGGCCCACGCCCCAAAGTTTAGTCAACGGAAGGCTGGACATGAATGAGGAAACGTTTTGGGGGGCAATTATAGTCAGGCCATCCGGTTTGTTGAGATCTGAAGCAATCTTGGCCACCAGTTTACTGGGGGCGACGCCGGCGGATACGGTTAATCCGATTTCCGTTCGCACCAATCGACGGATTTCTTGAGCTATTTCCACGGCCGAACCGAACAAGGCCGCCGACGCTGTGACGTCCAAAAAGGCTTCATCCAGGGAGAGCGGCTCAACCAGTGGAGTGAAGCGTCGGAATATTTCAAAAATACATGTGGAAATTTCCTTGTACCGGCTCATACGCACCGGAAGAAAAACCCCATGAGGGCATAAGCGCCGGGCGGTAACTATCGGCAGAGCGGAGTGAACGCCATATTTTCGGGCTTCGTACGAAGCCGCGGAAACAACTCCCCTATTGGTCGACCCGCCCACAATGACCGGTCGGCCCTTGAGGTCAGGGTGATCCAAGACTTCCACCGAGGCGTAAAAAGCATCCATGTCCAAATGGATGATGGATTTGTGTGTAGGGGAACTCATATCTTTATCAGGTTAAAAAGCACTTTTTAACAATGTTTTATAATAGCCGGACCTTGACTTGGGAAGATAACAAACATAAAATTAAAGGATTACGGTCTTACGGATGATTTTTATCACCTCCTCGGGTTCATCGATGACCTGGAGGATGTCAACGTCATCCGGGGATATCCGTTTTTGGGCCAGCAAGGTATCCTTAATCCAATTAACCAAGCCACCCCAATATTTCGAATCCATGAGAACAACTGGAAAGGGACGGATGCGTTTGGTTTGAATCAAGGTTACGGCTTCGAAAAGTTCGTCCAGAGTTCCGAATCCGCCGGGCATAATAATATAAGCCATGGCGTATTTGACAAACATGACCTTTCGAACGAAGAAATAATGAAAATTCATTTTGAGGTTGGAGTACTGATTGGGAAACTGCTCATGAGGCAGTTCGATGTTCAATCCTATGCTTTGGCCGCCGACTTCCGCCGCTCCTTTATTGGCGGCTTCCATTACTCCTCCTCCCCCGCCGGAGATGATTCCGTATCCGGCTTCGGCCAAACCTTTGGCTACAGCCATGGTTTTTTGATATATTTCTTCTTCGGGTTTGATGCGGGCCGACCCGAAAATGCTGACACAGGGACCAACCTTGCTTAAAACTTCAATAGCTTCCACGAATTCGGCCATGATCTTGAAGATGCGCCATGACTCGCCGATCTGCAGTTCGTCGATGGGCCAGGGGTCCAAATGTGTCTTGTGTTTGATGGTGGTCATGATCTCTCCTTAACAGGGGCTTGGTTATATAGTGCTTCTTCGCTGGGGTTGTATGGTTCAGCCTTGTCGGCCGAAAGGCCTTCAACCAGGTTATTTACTCGGCGGATTCGAGTCAAAAGGTCATATCGATTTTCCAACGGCCATATTCGCTACCTCTATTTTATATTTTACCATCGATATATCTAAAACTTCAAATAGCCCACGACCCCCTAATTCACCACTTGCGCGCCTCGATGCCCGCAAGTGGTGAATTAGGGACGGGCTTTAAGATTGACGATCCCGTGGGGCTCCTCTATAATCCGCCCAGTTTGGTCGGAGGATAGGCAACATTCGTGACAGACCCGAACGTTGGACCGCGGCCGACAACGACTTGGCGACAATAGAGCGCCAATGGCGTTTTGGGCTTCGAACAACTTTTTTGGACTTGAAATGGGAGGCATGCTCGCAAGTGCCTGGCGATTCAGGCATTTCATAATATCGTCCATCGTCACCGAGTTTCGTCTTCGCTTTGCGCGCAGCCGGCTGGGCGGGTTTTGGATGATCTTGCATCCGCTTACGCAGGTTATGATGTACGCGCTCATTCTCTCCTCGCTGCTTTCCGCCAAGCTTCCGGGCATCGTCAATAACAAGCACGCTTACGCCATCTATCTGACCGCCGGTATCTTGGCGTGGTCGCTGTTCACCGAGGTCATCAACCGCTGTTTAACTTTATTTATAGATAATGGGAACCTGATGAAAAAGGCGAAGTTCCCTAAAATCACCCTGCCGCTGATTGTTACCGGAATTGCCCTGGTCAACAACGTCCTGCTTTTGGCCGCCATTTTGGCCATATTCACCCTGCTGGGGCATTTTCCCGGCGCGGCGGCGCTCTGGCTGCCGATCCTGATGGCCATTACCCTGGCCTTTGGACTTGGGCTGGGGTTGATCCTCGGCGTGCTGAACGTCTTCCTACGCGATATCGGTCAGCTTGTTCCGGTGCTGCTGCAACTCGGTTTTTGGTTTACCCCCATTGCCTATATGACCTCGATAATCCCGGAAAATTATCGGGGATGGATGACGCTGAATCCGATGTATCACATCGTCGAGAATTACCAAAGCGTCCTAGTTTTCAACCATATGCCCGACGGGATCAGGCTGGCCGTTGTCGGCTTGCTGAGTCTGCTGGCCCTGGCTCTGGCTTTGTTTCTGTTCCGCAAGGCCGCGCCTGAACTGGTGGACGTCCTTTGACGCCTATTTTGCAAGTCGAGAATATTGGCAAAGCGTATAAGCGCTATGCCGGTGAATGGAAGAGAGTGCTCTCCTGGTTTGGCGCCGACTTTGCCCCCGTGGAAAAGCACTGGGTGCTGCGCGATGTCTCCTTTCAGCTCGCGCCGGGTGAATCCGTAGGCATCATCGGCCAAAACGGAGCCGGTAAAAGTACTTTGTTGAAAATAATTACGGGCACCGCTCGCCCCACGGAAGGGCAGGTGACGGTTCGCGGTAGCCTGGCCGCCATCCTGGAACTGGGCATGGGCTTTAATCCCGAATTGACCGGCCGGCAGAACGCCTATCACGCCGCCGGATTGATGGGTTACAGCCGGGCGCAGATTAGGGAGGCCATGCCGAGGATCGAAGCCTTTGCCGAAATAGACCGATATTTCGACCAGGCGGTCCGAACTTATTCCACCGGCATGCATGTCCGGGTGGCTTTTTCCGTCGTCACGGCGTTCCGGCCTGATGTGCTGATCATAGACGAGGCGTTATCCGTGGGTGATACCTATTTTCAGCACAAAAGTTTTGAGCGCATCCGCGAATTTCAGAAGCAGGGCACAACCCTGTTGCTGGTCTCCCATGACCGTCACGCCATTCAATCCATATGCACTCGCGCGCTGCTTTTCGAAAAAGGCCGTCTGTGCATGGAAGGACTGCCTGAGGAAATAAGCGACTATTACAACGCCCTGATCGCCGAGCGAGAGAGCGGTACTATTCGCCAGACCAAACTACCCGATGGCCGGTCTCAGACTATATCCGGAACCAGGGAAGCCACGGTGGAAGATATCGTGCTGCTGGACGTGCAAGATCTCCGGGTGGAAATTGTCGAGGTCGCCGCTTCCCTGACCTTGCAGGTGGACATACGCATTCATGTTGATCTACCCAGGCTGATCATGGGGTACATGATCAAGGACCACCTGGGGCAGCCCATTTACGGGACCAACACTCATCATGCCAAACAGCCCCTATCGAACTTGAAGGCGAATGATTTAGTACGTTATCGTTTTCACTTCAACGCCAACTTAGGCCCGGGTAACTACTCCATCGCCACGGCCCTGACCATGGATGATACACATTTAGGCACTAACTACGAATGGCGCGATCTGGCCTTGCTTTTTACCGTTGAAAATAGGTCTAAAACCTTTTTCGTCGGCTCAGCCTGGATCGAGCCGGTAATCGAGATAAATCGGCCATGACTTTTATTTCCTACGCTCAGAATTTTGAGGACGTAATGCTCTGGCGGGCGCTGAAGCATATTGAAAAAGGTTTTTATATTGATGTCGGTGGATGGTCCCCGGATATCGATTCGGTGACACGTGCTTTTTATGAGCGTGGATGGCGAGGTATCAATATCGAACCTAATCCCTTATGGCATGAGAAATTCCTGTCACAACGACCGGATGAAATCAATTTGAAAATCGCGGTAACAGACAAGCCTGGAATGCAGGAAATGTTTTTTTTGGTAATACTGGTTTATCCACCTTAGATGACAAAATCGCGGCCGGACATGTCGACTCCGGTTTCGATGTCGAGCGTCAGAATGTCACCACGTTGACACTCAAGGAAATATGGATTGAACATGTTCCCGCTGGGCAGGATGTTCACTTTCTCAAGATCGATGTTGAAGGGTTGGAAGAATCCGTTCTGCGTGGAAGCGACTTAACCAAGTTTCGACCCTGGATTGTCGTGGTTGAAGCAACATTGCCGATGTCGCAGCAGGAAAATTATGAAGACTGGGAGCCGATACTGCTCGCTTCAGGATACAGTTTTTCATACGCGGATGGTATAAACCGCTTTTATGTGGCGGAAGAGCATGCGGAACTCCTTTCGGCATTCAAGTACCCACCGAACATGTTTTTTGATGATTGCAAGTTGAGTGCTCATCAGGAAGCCGAAACCAATGCCCAAAAAGCCGTGGTCAGTGCCCAACAAGCCGAAGTCAATGCCCAACAAGCCGAGGTCAATGCCCAACAAGCCGAGGTCAAGGTCCGGCAGGCCGAGGCTAAAGCTTTGCAGGCTTTATCTGAGCTCCAGGGTGTTTACGCCAGCCTCTCCTGGCGCATCACCCGCCCTCTACGGGCCTTGGCTCGCGCCGCGCGGCGCATGAAAGCCTCATTTTTCTCCACCCTCATTGCTTTTAAGCGTGTCGTTAAAAAAATACTCAAACCTATTCTAGCCAGGGTTATTGGTTTTATTCTAGCGCACCCCATGCTAAACAAGTGCTCATCAGTCTTTATACATATATTCCCAATGATAGAGGCTAGATTGCGGCGATTTAATTTTGCCGCGCCTTCCACCATCACAAATTCCTTGAAATATCGAGGACCGACTGAATTCACCCAGTTATCACCCAGCGCCCGTCGCATCCATGCAGATTTAAAAGCCGCCGTTAAGCAGCACGATAAAGAGAGGCATTGATGCGTATCGTCCTGGATCTTCAAAGCGCCCAGACAGTCAGCGCCAAACGAGGCATCGGGCGTTATTCCCTTTCTCTTGCCCAGGCGATTATACAAAACTGCGGTGAGCATGAAGTCATCCTTGCACTCAATAACATGCTACTCGAGACAATAGAACCCATCCGTTACAAATTCGATGGGTTGCTGCCGCAAGAAAACATTCGCGTCTGGGCCGCAAAGGGGCCTGTGCTCGCGGCGGATTTGAATAACACTTGGCGTCGAAATGTCACAGAATACTTACGTGAGGCTTTTTTGGCCAGCCTACAACCGGATGTAATCCTGGTGTCCAGTTTGTTCGAGGGATACTTAGACAACGCAGTCACCAGTATAGGCATGTTTTCCCAGCAAATCCCAACCGCCGTTTCGCTCTACGATCTGATCCCTTATATATATCGCCATCTTTACCTGGCAAATCCCACTGAAGAGAAATGGTATCAGGAAAAACTCGATCATTTGCAGCGGGCTGATCTTTTGTTGGCGATTTCTGAGTCATCCCGTCGCGAGGCGATCGATTACCTAGGTTTCCCTATTAACAGGGTCGTGAATGTTTCCGCCGCGGCGGATAGTCATTTTCGGATTATCGATGTCCATACCGAGGAAGAACAGCGGCTGCGGCAAAAGAGTGGTTTGTCCCGTCCTTTCCTAATGTATATTTGCGGTATTGACCATCGCAAGAATATTGAAGGATTAATCCGCGCTTTCGCCTCTATGCCGATTGAATTACGTCGTGCTTACCAATTGGCGATTATTTGCTCTTCAGACTCTGAAAACCGCCGGAAGCTTGAACTGCTCTCCCGGCAACAGGGCCTGAACGGCGATGAGGTTGTCATCATGGACTTTGTGTCTGATGACGAACTGACCGTTTTATACAACCTATGCACACTCTACGTCTTTCCTTCATGGCATGAAGGCTTCGGCTTGCCGGCTTTGGAAGCCATGCATTGCGGTGCGCCGGTGATCGGCGCTAGCACATCGAGCTTGCCGGAAGTGATTGGGCGAGAAGACGCTCTGTTTGACCCTCACTCCGAGGAAAGCATAACCGCCAAAATTGTTCAGGTGCTCACTGATGACGCCTTTCGACTGGAACTTATCCGTCATGGGGCCAAGCAGGCGGGTAAATTTTCTTGGGATGAAAGCGCTAAACGAACCATCGCCGCATTGGAAAACCTTCACGAAGAGCGCCGGGATAAAAAACCGACGTTTTCTTTTTTATCTCGGCGCCCTAAACTCGCCTTTATCTCTCCCCCGCCACCGAAGCGCACTCTTGTTGTGGAGAATAGCGCCGAGTTGTTGCTGGAACTTTCGCGTTTCTACGACATAGAAGTCATCGTTGCGCAAAATGAGGTCTCCGATGCTCGGATTAAGACCTGTTGTCAAATCCGTTCGATTGAATGGTTCATAAAGCATGCCAATCAATATGAACGGAAGCTCTATTATTTCGACAACTCGAGCGACCACGCTTACATCCGTGATCTATTGGATCGCTTTCCCGGCGCGGTAGTGTTGCACGACTTTTTCCTCGGCGCCGTTCCAGCGCCTATCGATATTCCTGGTTTTCCATTCCATTTATGGGTACGAGAAATTTATCGGGCTCATGGCTACACTGCGGTTAAGGAGCTTTGTCACACCCAGAACCCAGCGGAAGCTATTTCCAAATACCCGTGTAATTTAACTGTCTTGCAACAAGCAAATGGCGTGATTGCCCATTCCACCTCTTCGATCAGACTGGTTTGTGAGTGGTACGGAGAAAAATTCGCGGAAAATATAGCAATCATACCCCAATTATGTATCCCGGTAAACGGCACCGACCAAGCATCCGCCCGCCGAAAGCTTGGATTGGCCGTTGATGATTATATTATCTGCAGTTTTGGATCGCTTGGTTTGATCAACCAGAGCCATCGCCTGCTCGATGCTTGGTTGGCCTCCAAACCGGCGTTGAATGATCGTAGCAAGCTCGTATTCGTGGGTGAAAACGATTCCGGCGTGTTTGGAGAGGAACTACGGAAAACAATTGTCCAAAGCGGCCGGGAAGATCGTATCCACATTACCGGGGAAATCGATTCCGAAACATTACGACTCTACTTCGAAGCCGCGGATGTTGCTGTGCAACTCCATCAAGGGTCGCGAGGCGAAGCTTACGGAACCATTCTGGATTGCATGAATTACGGTCTAGCCGTTATCGCCAACGCCGGTGGAGTGATAACGGACTTGCCGAATAATACCGTTTTTATGCTGCCGGAAGAGTTCGAGGATAAGCAACTCGCCGAAGCACTCGAAATGCTCTGGTGTGATCAAGAACGTCGTGTGGGGTTCGGAGGTCGTGCGCGCGAATCGATTATTACTTTACATGCGCCGCGCAAGTGTGCAGACCAATACTTCAAGGCCATCGAGATTTTTTACGAGAATGCCAAAACGGACCGAGAGTCTCTGGTGCGAGCGGTGGCTAAATTAGAGCCCGCTCCTTTAGACAAAAGGGAGTGGGTGGCCTTGGCGGCTTCCATCGCGCAAAATTTGCCGCTTAAGCAACCTGCTCGACAATTACTGGTAGACATCTCCGAACTAGTCCAACGAGATGCCAAAACCGGCATTCAGCGGGTGGTTCGTGGCATTCTAAAGGAAATATTAGATAATCCGCCATCCGGGTTTAGAGTGGAACCGGTCTATGCTACGACCTCTCGATTGGGCTATTACTATGCCCGGGATTTTACCTTGCGTTTTTTGGGTTGCCCAACCAACGGATTGACTGATGAGCCGATCGAAATACAACCGGGAGATCATTTTCTGGGTCTGGATCTACAATCCCACGTTGTGCCGTATCAGATTGATTATTTATTGTTTTTGCGCTTCCATGGTGTTCAGGTTAACTTTGTCGTTTACGATTTGCTCCCGATATTACAGCCATATGCCTTCCCGGATGGAGTCAATGCGGCGCATACGCGATACTTGCAAGCTATCACGAAACTTGACGGAGCTATTTGTATTTCCCGGGCCGTGGCGGATGAACTGGCGGCATGGCTGGATACCAGCCCCCCGGAACGCTTGCGCCCTTTAAAAATCGGTTGGTTTCACCTTGGCGCCGATATTGAGAACACTATCCCTACCTGCGATATATCAGAGGATATCGAGCATATTATATCCCGTCTTGCTAACTCAACTAACTTCCTCATGGTCGGCACCGTAGAGCCCCGCAAGGGATATATGCAAACCCTCACCGCCTTTGAGCTCCTGTGGGCGGAAGGCCTGCAAGTCAACTTGGTGGTCATTGGACGGCAAGGTTGGAAAGTCGAAGCTATAGTTAAAAAAATACGTAAGCATCCCGAACTCGGTAAACGCCTCTTCTGGTTGGAAGGTATCAGCGATCATTATATGAAAAAAGCATATGCCGCATCAACGTGCTTGATCGCGGCCTCCGATGGTGAAGGCTTTGGTCTGCCTCTGATTGAAGCAGCGGAACACAATGTGCCCATCATCGCCCGCGATATCCCGGTATTCAATGAGGTGGGGGGCGAATTTGTTTTCTACTTCAGCGGCAAGGAAGCCACCGACCTCGCGGAGGCCATCAAACGATGGCTGGCATTATTCGAGCAAGGCCAGCATCCGAAATCGGACTATATGCCACGGTTGACCTGGAAACAAAGTGCGGATCAACTAAAGCAGATCCTGTTGGAAGACAATTGGTATATGCATTGGTCGCCGGAAAAATCACCTCCTCGAAATTAGCACGGGTCTCCTAACTATATATTGTTAAAATAAAGATCGAGCGATATTATAGCTTGACGGTCCGATTGAACATGCGGACGAGTGTATTCCCCATAGCCTGCCCCGGGGGCTTCGGTCGATTTTTATATTTGTTTAGCGGGCCTGATAAACGGACTCGGTATAGCTAGGCCTCTATGGCGCTGATAACGCAATTCATCTCAATGGCACCGGCGCTTTTGGCTTTCGGGCAATATATCAGGGGCAGTATATGGTTATGGTATAATCTTTAGTTTTCCAAAGGAGTTGATGTGACCGATCCACAGAAAACCAATCAGCAACCCTCGGAAATTAGCCCGCCGGATTCCTCAACGGAACCGGCTTCGAACCGGTTGCACATTCCGTCGGCCCCCCTCGAACCTCAGTCAACCGCCGCATCAGCCGAAACAGCGCCTCGAGATGCTTTTGCTCCCTTCGATAAAAAAACCGCCCGGAAAATCTCTGTATATCGAGCTGGATTATACCTGGTCTTGGCCGCCTTAGGGATTATGATTCTCACCTTGGGGGGCCAGGCGGTGGCCGGTAACATCCCTTATTGGCTGGAAGTCGTAACCGTAGTGCTGGCCACGGTTGCTTTGATGGGAGTTTTATGGAAAACCATCAGCCTGGAAGCCAAGGTTGGGCTGGCGGCCTGCGGCTTGGGCTTGATTCTGATCATTGTTGAAGTTGTTCATGGTGGAAGCCAACTTAGCCTTATAGGTATACCGGTGGGCTGGTACTGGCCGATATGGTTTGCCATTTGCCTTTTATCCGTGACCGGTGGAATCTGGATGGCCTGGTCCCGGCCGGTCTGGCCTCCGTTAGTCGGCACGGCTGTAACACTCTATACGGCTTTGGCGGTAGTTTGGCCTCTGATCAAAGGAGGTGCGGACTTGAAAGGTTTGGTGCTTGGACCGGACTTTCAAGCTTTATGGCCCATATATATCCGTTCCGGATGGTTGATGATCCAAGTGCTGCTGCCGCTCGGTATTCTTTTGTTTCTAGGACTTCAGATCCGGACGTTGTTCAGACCGCAATACGAACGACATTTCGGACATTTTTTTTGGGCGCTTTTCCTGTTGATGTTGACGACGGTGGGAATGACCAGCCTGGAAAGGGCAGGGGCCCCGGCCTGGGTGGAAGTGGACCGTTTGGTTTCCGGGATCAAGCCCAAGGCAGTTCCGACAGTTACGGCTCCGTCTTCCGCTGGCAAGGTGGAAAAGACGGAACCGGGAGCGGCCGCCAAGTCTCCCAAGGAAACAGCTTCGACGACCACGCCGGCTATTTCTCAAAAGACGGAAAAGACGGAGGGACAGGCTGATTCCTTGACGGCGGAAAAGCCCACGACCTCACCTCAGGCTTCTGTATCAAAACCCGGCGGCGCCTCTTCAGCGGGAACGGAACCACAGACCGCCGCCAACCAAGCTTTACCCGGGAATCTCGATTTATTGATGAGGATAGAGGGGCTCAAGGAACAGGTTCGCGGCCTTGAGGATCGCTTGGATTCCCAGGAGAAGCTTATAGAAACCTTGATGGAGTATCTGGATTCGGAAAAAGAAAGGTCTTATAACCGAAGAAATCCCGGCCGGAACACCCCTCCTGATGATGAGCCTGATTCCGGAGACATGGATGAATATATACCCAAAGCCCACGACCAAGAGCTGACCTGATTTTGAGGATTCGAAATTAGTGGATTCGGAAGGAAATTTTCTATTGCGTTCAAAGAATCGATATCGTATTTATAGCCGCCCGTCATAAACGGGTCGGGATTATCGATAATCCCGTTCTCCCCTATGCCGTCGTGAGCCCTTTGCTATACCCCCTTTAGGCGGAGGATCACTCACGACGGCCCCTCCAGAAAAATTTCCCGCCTTAAAATAGGTTTATCCGCTAACCATGGCGTAACGATCTTATAGAAATTTTGATATAATTGGTTAGATGATTAGTCGAGATCACTAAACTGTTCACGACAAAAAACATATAGCCTGGAAAGGACCTAAAATGCAGTATTTACCCAAGGATGACCCGGAAATCGCCGCGCTGGTCGAAAAAGAAGAAATCCGAATAGAAAACACTCTGGATCTTATTGCCGCTGAAAACCATTCACCTCGATCCATCATGGAGGCCTTGGGGTCTATCTTTCAAACCAAAACCATAGAAGGATATCCGGGAAAACGTTTTCATGCGGGCTGCGTATATGCCGACGAAGTGGAAAATTTGGCTATTGCCCGCGCCAAGGAACTCTTTGGCGCGGAGCATGTCAACGTTCAACCCCATAGTGGCAGTTCGGCCAATTTAGCGGTTTATTTTTCGGTTCTGGAAGTCGGAGATAGGATCCTGTCCATGGGATTGCCGTACGGCGGCCACCTTTCCCATGGCCATCGAGCCTCGATCACAAGCAAATGTTTTAATTTTACTCACTACGGTGTGGACAGGAAAACAGAACGGATTGATTACGGGCAAGTGCGAGAGTTGGCGGAAAAATGCCGACCTAAAATGATAGTCGCCGGCGCAAGTTCGTATCCTCGGTTGATAGATTATGAAAAGATGGCGAATATCGCCAAGGATGTTTCCGCGTATTTTTTTGTGGACATGGCCCATTTGGCGGGGCTGGTCGCGGGGAAAGCCATCCCTAGCCCGGTGTCGTCCGCGGATTTTGTAACTTTCACCTGCTATAAAACCATGATGGGTGGTCGCGGCGGGGTAATTTTATGCAAACAAGAATACGGAAAAAAATTAGACAGCGCGGTTTTCCCGGGGACTCAGGGCACCAGCCCGGTCAACGTCATGGCGGCCAAGGCGGTCATCTTCAAGCTGGCCATGACCCCGGATTTTAGGGGTGTGCAGATGAAAACCCTGCGCAATGCCGTTACTTTAGCCGACGAGTTATCAAAAAAGGGTTACCGAATCGTCTCGGGCGGAACCGATAACCATCAAGTTATCGTCGATTTGGCCTCAAAAGGATTAAGTGGTAGTAGTTCGGAAAAAGTCCTGGAATCCGTGGGAATTGTCTTAAATCGGAATGCCATTCCCTGCGATGCCGATACTCCCGGGGCGGTGAGTGGAATCCGAATTGGAACTTCCGCGGTTACGGTCAGAGGCATGGGCGGGGAAGAAATGGCCCGCATCGCCGACTTGCTGGATATGGCCCTGGTAAATCGCGAGGATAAAGATATACTATTGAAAGTCTCCGGGGAGGTTCAGGCGTTGACCGGGAAGTTTCCGGTTTATGCCGAATAACCGATGAATTCAGGACATATAAAATACAAAATACTGCTCGGGTTGGAATGATCCTATTTATTTGCTTGAATATAGAGGCGTCACCGGTGTAAATATAGGCATGGAGCATCGGGTTAAACACGCAACCGTGGTCGATAAATAAAGCATTTTTGTATTATCCGAGTATCTTCTTCGTGGATTTCAGGGTGAATCGTGCCCTGGTCGCTTAATGACATCATCAATTCGATTGAAGTCACGGCCCGGGGCAAAAACCATAACAGAAAAAATCGGAGGGTTTTATGAAGAAAGCTATCACCTTGTCGCTTCTCATGTTTTTTCTTTTGGCCGGCACCGCCTTGGCGGCGGATGACACGATCCGTATCGGCGTGTTTATGCCCCTGACCGGCGCCAATGCTTATGGTGGTCAGTTGGAACTGGACGGCCTCCAAATGGCCTTCAAGGAAGCTCCGACGGTGTTGGGAAAAAAGGTGGAGTTGTTTGTCGTGGACAACAAAACCGATAAGGTCGAAGCGGGTAATGCCACGAAACGGCTGATTGACAAAGAAAAAGTCGTGGCTATTATTGGGACCTACGGCTCTTCATTAGCCATGGCCGGTGGCGAGAATGCCGAAAAAGCCGGTATCCCCATGGTCGGTACTTCCTGCACCAATCCTCTGGTGACCCAGGGCAAAAAGTACATATTCCGGGTTTGCTTTATCGATCCTTATCAAGGCGCCGGCGCCGCCACTTATGCTTTCAAAGACTTGGGTCTGAAGAAAGCCGCCATGTTAGTGGACATAGGCAACGACTATTCGGTGGGATTGGCCAGCTTTTTCACGAAATCTTATACCAAGCTGGGCGGCGAGGTTGTGGCTAACCTGAAGTATAATACGGGCGATAGTGACTTTACCGCGCAGCTCACCGAAATAATGAGTAAAAAACCGGACGTCCTCTTTATTCCCTCATACTTTGCCGAAGGCGCCATCATCATGAAGCAGGCTAAGGAATTAGGCGCCAAATTCCAGATCATGGGCGGCGATGCCATGGATAATCCTAAAATCACCGAAATCGGCGGCGCCGCGGTGGAAGGCTTTGTCCACACCACGTTCCCTTATGATCCGTCCATGAAAGACATGAACCCCGTGGCCAAGAAATTC
>JADFXS010000026.1:16324-20195 GCA_015233515.1 Deltaproteobacteria bacterium
GGAAGAAGCAGTTCCCCGGTAAAGATCCCAACGTCAACTCTGCTCTGGTGTATGATGCCTACCTGATCGTTCTGGACGCCATTAAACGGGCCGGCAAGGCCGATCCCGCCGCGATCACCGAAGCTTTAGCCGCCACTAAGGGTTTCGAGGGCGTTACCGGGACCACCACTATCAACGCCTCTCATGACGCTGAAAAACCGGTGGGACTGGTTCAAATCAAAGACGGTAAGAAAACCTACATCGGTCAAATCACTCCGCAGCTTTAATCTCATCGGGTGAAAAAAATAGATTCCAAGTGAAGTCAGGGGGAAGCGTAAAGCTTCCCCCTTTTCTTCAGGGTCAGTGAGAGGTGCTCTTCATGAGCTGGGCAATGTTTATACAGCATGTCCTGAATGGATTGACTCTGGGCAGCCTTTATGCCCTGATCGCCATCGGATACACGATGGTTTATGGAATTCTGCGTCTGATCAATTTCGCCCACAGCGAAATCTTTATGCTTGGCGCCTACTTTGTGTTTTGGGGCCTCACGCTGATCCATCTGCCCTGGTCCGTGGCCATGGTCTGTGCCATTTTGGTCACGGCCAGCGTAGGTGTTCTGGTGGATCGGGTCGCTTATCGCCCTTTGCGTGACGCGCCACGTATTTCGGCGTTGATCAGCGCCATCGGCGTATCGTTTTTTCTCCAAAACATCTGTATCGTGGTTTTTTCGGCCCTGCCGCGGGAAGTATATCGCCCGGGATGGCTGGAAGACGTTATTTTGGTAGGGGAAATCCGCGTCCTACCCTTGACTCTTTTTGTGCCGGGGTTTTCCTTGTTGCTCATGCTGGGCTTGTGGTACATCGTGTATAAAACCAAACCCGGATTGGGCATGAGGGCTATATCCAAGGACATCGAAACCAGCTACACCATGGGTGTGCCGGTCAACCGTATCATCTCCTTGACTTTCGGTATCGGTTCCGCCTTGGCGGCGGCTTCCGGAATCATGTGGGCCTTGCGCTATCCGCAACTGCAACCGGTTATGGGCGTCATTCCTGGTTTCAAGGCCTTCATCGCCGCTGTTTTCGGGGGGATCGGCTCCATCCCGGGAGCGGTGATCGGTGGGGTCATCCTGGGCTTTATCGAGATCATGATCGTGGCTTTTTTTCCGGAATTGGCCGGCTATCGGGATGCCTTCGCCTTTGTTTTGCTCATCTTCATCCTGCTGTTCAAACCGACGGGCTTGATGGGTGAGAGACTGGAGGACAAGGTCTAATGGGTGGCAAAACCAAATTTATCTTGAATGTCTTGTCGGTCGCCCTTCTCTTTCTCTTTATTTGGTGGGCTGAAGGGAATGTCGGCGGGTACAGAATACAAATACTGAACCTGATCGCCGTCAATATCATCCTGGCCTTGAGCCTGAATCTGATTTACGGTTTCACCGGATTGTTCAGCCTGGGCCATGCCGGTTTCATGGCCATCGGCGCTTATGTCTGCTGTATTCTGATCCTTTCACCGGAACAGAAGGACATGCTCTACATTCTTGAACCGGCTTATCCCTGGATTCAATCGGCGCAAGCGCCTTTTTTCGTGGCGGTAATCGCCGGCGGTCTGGTGGCCGCGGTCTTCGGCATTATAGTGGGTGTGCCCCTTTTACGGCTGGGTGACGATTATTTGGGTATCGCTACCTTGGGTTTTGCCGAAATCGTTCGAGTCCTGGCCATGAATATACCGCGAGTCACCAACGGCGCCCTCGGGTTTAAAGGGATTCCGGGCCACGCCACCATGCTTTGGAATTTCGGCTGGTGTGTTTTCACCCTTTATTTCATTATTCGAATAATGCAAAGTAATACCGGTAACGTCTTCAAAGCTATCCGGGATGACGAAACCGCGGCCAAGGCCATGGGTATCGATTTATTCCGCTATAAACTGCTCTCCTTTACGATCGGGGCTTTTTTCGCCGGCGTGGGCGGGGCCCTGCTTGGCAGCCTTTTAGGGACCATAGATCCCAGGATGTTTACCTTCGTGCTGACTTTCAACGTTTTGATGATCGTAGTGACCGGCGGCCTGGGATCCATCACCGGATCGGTCGTGGCCGGTATCGTTATTACCATTCTGCTGGAATGGCTTAGATTCGTGGAAAACCCTCTCACCATAGGGTCTTGGGAATTGCCGGGAGTTCCGGGAATGCGGATGGTGGTCTTCTCCCTGGCGCTGATTTTCATCATTCTGTTTCGCCGCGAAGGGTTTTTGGGTAAGCGCGAGTTCAGCTGGGACTGGGTGAGGAATCTTTTCATCAGCAAGGCAGGCCGGCATGAAAACTGATACCATTCTGGAAACTAAAAACCTGACTATCCGCTTCGGCGGACTCACTGCTGTGGATACCTTCAGCGCCGCTATTCCCCGAGGCGGCATTGTCGGGCTCATCGGACCCAACGGCGCGGGTAAAACCACTTGCTTCAACATGATCACCGGGTTTTATCACCCCACGGAAGGCCAGGTATTATTCAACGGACAAGAAATCACCGGCACTCCGCCTCACTTGGTCTGTGAAAAAGGTATAGCCCGCACTTTTCAGAATATCCGGCTGTTCAAGAACGAAACGGTCCTGGAAAACGTCATGATCGGTTGCCATCTGCGGCAGAAGACCGGCTGGTGGCAGGCGGTTTTATGCTTACCCTCCCATTTTCGGGAGGAAAAAGCCATTATAGATAAATCGTTGGAACTGCTTAGCGTGGTAGGCCTGGAAAAAATGGCCGACGAAAAGTCCAACAGCCTCCCGTACGGCGCCCAGCGTCGTCTGGAGATCGCCCGGGCCCTGGCCACCCAACCGTCTTTTCTTCTTTTGGACGAACCGGCCGCGGGTATGAATCCCAATGAGACCCAAGATTTGATGGGGTTTATTCGGGACATCAGGACACGTTTCAACCTGACTATTCTTTTGATCGAACATGATATGAAAGTCGTCATGGGAATTTGCGAACACATCTGGGTTTTGGATTACGGCGAGACTATTGCCGAGGGCCCTCCGGAGGAGATCAAGGCCGATCCCAAGGTCATAAAGGCTTATCTAGGGGAGGAGGCCGTCATCGATGCTTAAAGTGCAGAATCTTCATGTTTACTATGGTGGTATCCATGCTTTGAAAGGACTCTCCCTGGAAGTCCCCAAGGGCAAGATCGTCACCCTGATCGGAGCTAACGGAGCCGGAAAAAGCAGCACTTTACGGGCTATTACCGGGCTGATTAAAAACAAACAAGGCCATATCACTTATGGCGATCGGGATATCACTAAACTGGACCCGGTGGCGATAGTCAAGGCGGGCATCATTATGGCCCCGGAAGGCCGCAAAATATTTCCACATCTCACGGTCTTGGAAAACCTCAAACTGGGAGCTTACTCCCGCTCCGATAACCGGGCCGTGGAAAAGGATATCCAATGGATTTATGAACTGTTCTCCCGCTTGGAAGAGAGAAAGAATCAAAAAGGCGGGACGCTCTCGGGTGGCGAACAGCAGATGCTCGCTCTGGGACGGGCGCTGATGAGCGCACCTGATTTGGTCCTGCTGGATGAACCATCTCTCGGACTCGCGCCGATGCTAGTCAAAGAAGTCTTCGATATCATAGTAAATATCAATAAACAGGGCAAGACGGTTCTCCTCGTGGAACAGAACGCTTATGCCGCCCTCAAAATCGCGGATTATGCCTATGTGCTGGAAGTCGGATCGATAGTCCTGGAAGGGTCCGGCGAAAAACTTATCGTGGATCCCAGGGTTCGTGAAGCCTATCTGGGAGGATAGGTCCTAATGCACCACTTTCGGGAATCGAGGCGCGTAACTCCTAGCTGCAACGCTCGTTTCCCAATTTTGGCTCCTCGACGTATGGTGAATACGCCTGC
>JADFXS010000366.1 GCA_015233515.1 Deltaproteobacteria bacterium
ACCCTCCGGGACCAGGCCGCCAACCGGGAGCTAAGTGAACGGGCCGCGTTGTTAACGGCTTTTTGTTGGTTCAAACTGGAAAAGTGGCCGAAAGCCGAGGCGGCTTTCCTGCAGTTGATAGATATTAATCCAAATGGACCGTTGGCGGCGGAAGGCTATTATCACTTGGGGCTTATCCGCTCTCGAGCCGGCAACCCGGAAGGCGCGGCTCGGGCTTGGTCGATCTTGATCCACGAATTCCCGCAAACCGCTTGGGCGGAGACGGCTCGGAAAACCGGCGCGGTTGAATCCCCAGGTAATTGACGAGGGAAGGCCCTGAGAAAAATCAGCCTGGAATTTTGCGGGCCGGGTATAAAAAATTACATTAATATATAGAACATTTCGGTATTATTTATAGGTTGGATTTGTTTCACTACTTCCCCAAAACCATAAAAATCCCGGGTGACGGGTCATGAAAGTATTGCTGGTCAATCCTTTATGGCCGCGAGGCCGAGCCGGTCGGCGGCGTTTCCAACGCGCCTGGCCGCCGCTGGATTTATTGATCGCCGCGGCGGAATTGCGGCGACGGGGACATTTGCCTTGGGTCCTGGACCTCCGCGCCGCGTCCTCAACCGCCGATCAAAGGCTATCCGCCGCCAGATGGGCGGAAATGATCGTTCTGCAGACCACGCCCATGGACCGTTGGCAATGTCCGGACTTGGACCTGAACGCCTTGACCGGGCTGGCTTCGGCTTGGCCCACGGATCGTCTGGTGGTGGCCGGAGCCCATGGCACACTGAAACCGGAACTTATTCTGAACTTGACCAAGGCGAAGGCCCTGATTCGTGGAGAACCGGATTTGAGCATCGCCGACCTGGCCGATGCCCAGGGTTCGCCTCATGGTCTTGCCGGTCTGTCTTACCACGCTGGTGAACATTTGATCCATGAACCGGACCGGCCATGGACCGACTTGGCCGACTTGCCGGCCCCGGCCTATGATTTAGTGAATCTGAAGCGATATCGTTATGAACTATTGGGACCGCGCTTGGCCTTGTTGGAAACTTCGAGAGGGTGTCCTTATTCTTGCACTTTTTGTTTGAAGGCCATGTATGGCCCCCGCGTGCGCACCAAACCCTTAGCCAGGATTTTCGCGGAAATAGAGGAATTGCTTACCCGCCATCACGCTCGGAATCTGTATTTCATGGACCTGGAATTCACGGCCAACCGTCGAGCCGTCGCTGATTTGTGCCGGGAACTCATTCGGTGGAAACGAAAATTTTCCTGGACTTGCCAGACCAGGTTGGACGCGGTCGATCCGGATTTATTGGCCTTGATGAAATCCGCCGGTTGTTCGCTGATTCATTTTGGTATTGAGAGCGGTTCGGAACGTATACTCTCCACCGTCAATAAAAAATTATCCATGGCTCAAGCCGGTCGCGCGCTTCAATGGTGTGAAGGTTTAGGCCTCCGGACCGCCTGCTTCTTCCTTTTCGGGCTTCCCGGAGAAACGAGTGATGACCGCCGAGCGACCATGTCCATGGCGCGACAACTCAATCCGACCTTTGCCTCGTTCCATATCGCCGCGCCCTATCCCGGCACGGTTTTGGGACGGCTGACCACCACATCGTCGCCTTTTCCCGCCTGCCTGAATCCACGGAACATGGTCGACCTGACAAGGGATATCCGGCGGGCGTTTTTATCGTTTTACCTGCGGCCCGGCTATTTAATCGGCCGTCCGGGGCCAGGGCGTCTTAATGAGCATTGGCAACGATTACGGTTGTTTTGGGAGTTTATCAGGTGACGGACGGGTTATCGGTCATTATCCCGGTTCTGAACGAAGCCGATATTCTCGAAGCCAATACCCGTCACCTTCTGGAATATCTCAAAACTTTGTCGCGTCCGTTTGAAATCATCATTGTCAGTAATGGTTCCACGGACCAGACCGAGACGATCGGCCGGAATTTACCGATAACTTTTAAGGAAGTCACTTTTCTGGCTCTAACGATCAAGGGAGTCGGACGAGCCTTTGCCGCCGGCGTCCATCGCGCCAGGTTTTCCCATATGGTATCCTTGGATATGGACCTGTCCATAGACTTGGATTTCATACCCCGATCCCTGGATTTATTGCGGGAATTTCAGATGGTCGTCGGCTCGAAAAAAATGGGTTCCCAGCGACGGACTTTTGTCCGCAAGGCCGGATCCACGGCCTTTATCCTGACGGCCAGGGCGTTGTTGGGGCTGTCCTTCAAAGACTATTCCATTGCCGCCAAGGCTTACCGGCGCGAAATGGTCTTGAAACACCTCGACCGGATCGACGAGGGGACATCATATGTGCTGGAACTCATCTACCACGTGCAAGCCAACGGCGGTCGAGCCGTGGAAATCCCGGTCTACTGCCAGGATTTTCGCGTCAGTAAATTCAATCTTCTCCACGAAGCCGTCTACCGCTTTCATCATCTGTTTAGATTGTGGTGGCGTTATAGAGTAACCGGAGACCGAAGAGAATCATATCATTAATATTTAGACCTGAAATTATGAAAGGTGCGCCCGTGCCCAGCAGACCAAACTTTTACCGGATACTTATGATTCTGCTGACCGTATGGTCGATCGGTTGCAGCCGCATGGAAGTGCCGATACCGATCATGCATCCGGCCGAAATCAATCTTCAGGGCCGTAATCAAGTCCGCATCGACCACCTGCGCGGACAAGGCGGTTCGGAAATCGAGACTCATCTGAGGGATATATTGAGCCAATCACCCACCCTCAGTCTGTTCGGCGCCCAAACAAAAAAAGAGGGCCCGATTATCGGGTATCAACCAGCAACCTCTCCTAAGTCCGACCAGCCGCCTCCATCTCCGATCGTCGTCCGCGGAGATGTCGCGGATTTTGACTACGATGAACAGATGTCCCGGACCGTCACAACCTGCACGCGCCGGGTTAAAAGAAATGATAAATATGTCGATGAAACATATAATTGCCCTCATTACACCCGCACCGGACTGGTCAAGGTCCGGGCCGGATTCCAGGTCATCGATGACCAAACCGGCCAGGTGATCAGATCCAAATCGGTCAGATGTGAAGATCGCCGGCAAACCGAAGCCACCAATGATACTCCGATCGACATCGACTACCAGTCCATGTTGGATAAGTGCGCCTATCGCGTGGCTTTTTATTTCTCCAAGACCATATCTCCCTGGAAAGAAGAAGTTTAAGCCGGATTTTACCGAGATGATTCCCTGCCCATGCTTGAAAAGGGTATAGAACAGGCTCGAGCCGGCTTATGGGATCAGGCGGTTGTTTTGTTCAATCAAGCCGTGGCTGCTTCGACGGCCGACCCGGGCATCAAGCCTAAGGCCGCGGCTCGCGCCCATTGGGACCTGGGGCTGGCTTATGAGTACACCGGTCGTTTTGACGAAGCTTATTCTGAAATCCGTAAGGCTTATGAATTGACCAATGAACCGGAATATGGCCAGGAATTGATGAATGTAAAAAAGATGAAAGAAGAAAAGGAAGAACTGAAAAAGCAGCTCGAGAATAAACAGTGAAGCAACGCCGCATGGATGGTTCATGACCCGGGCCTTGAAAAGTCGGAAAAACATG
>JADFXS010000367.1:0-638 GCA_015233515.1 Deltaproteobacteria bacterium
TCAAAACCACTTCTCCGGAATGGCCGAATGGCGTATGCCCCAAGTCATGGCCTAGGGAGATGGCCTCGGTCAAGTCTTCATTGAGTTGGAAAGCCCTGGCCAGGGTGCGGGCGATCTGGGCGACTTCCAGAGTATGGGTCAGCCTGGTTCGGTAGTGATCTCCGGTCGGAGCTAAAAAAACCTGTGTTTTGTGCTTCAACCGGCGGAAGGCCTTGGAGTGGACGATGCGATCCCGGTCTCTTTGAAAAGCGGTCCGCAGATCGCATTCGGGTTCGGGCACAAGTCTTTGGCTGTTGGCGGACAAGGCGGCGTACGGGGCCAACAAAGTTTGTTCGCGAGCTTCTATTTTCTGGCGTAACAAGATCATTTTCAGTCGATGCTCATGACCGAAAGGCGGAAGGCCCCTCTGGAGCGGGGCCTGGATGATAAGGCGTTTGTTTGTAATTCACGACGGTCGATTTACGATCGATTCGAGATTTAATTGGGGATGGTTGTTTCCAAAACCATGGCAATGCGGTTTTTAAGTTCCGAAAGGTCGAAACTTTTGATGACATAGTGGTCGGCGGCGATGGATTTCATGTCTTCCTTGACGGTATCGTAAGCCGTACACAGGATAACCGGCAGATCGTAAAACTTGT
>JADFXS010000367.1:648-3562 GCA_015233515.1 Deltaproteobacteria bacterium
CCTGCAATAAATCCAAACCGTTATCATCAACCATCTTGATATCTACAACCACAAGGTCCGGTTTTTCCCGTTCAATCTTGTCTAATAGCTGAAAACCACCGTCCGCGGTAATAACTTCATAGCCTTCATCTTTCAGCTCTTCGGAATAAAGGAAGCGAATGTGTTCTTCGTCGTCGACGATGAGAATTTTTTTGGGCATCAGTGCACCTCTTGAGCCTAAGCTGGCCAACGTTCTACTAAATAGGGTTTGCTTTCTTCAAAAATAGTGGCTTCGTGTTCTATGAATTCTTCGGCTTGCTGTATGGATAACCGCTCGGTTTTACGAACAAATGACAGGGTTTTGCCGTAGTAGAGAGGTATCAGGGCTTCCACCAGGTTATCCCGGGGGCAAGTTTGGTTCTTGTAGGCCACGGCCGAATCGAAAATGGTCTTCGCCCAAATAACCGCGGGATATTCAAAACGATCCATGCCCATCTCCCTGATTTCCTCTATTTTATTATAGACTTCATCGGAGAAGGTTTCACGCCATAAATCATGATATTGATCCCAGCCAGACTGCAGGAGTTTGAATAACTTGCCCTGGTCGACATTCACCGCCGGCGGCATTTCCACTTCGCCCAGCCCGAATCCGAATATGGCGGTAGGTTTGCTCCAGCGGACCCGTTTCCAAAATGGGGCGTAGGTCACCATTAAATCGAAAATGGTGGACACCACTTGCTTGAAGAGGCTGCCCGGGGGCAACCCGGGATTTTTATGTTTGTGCAACTTGGGCCGCCCCATGAAGGCTTGGCAGATGGGCAGGCCGTTGTTCATGGCCAGAGTAGTCATCCAGACATCGATTCCGAACTGGGAAATATACTCGTTCCAATCCGTGGATTTTACGTAAAGTTCCGCCAGCTTCCCGTTAAAGGCAAAATCGCCGCCGATGGGTTGACGGACGCGACGACCGTATAGGGTTCTGGTCATAGGGTAGGCGATGGAATTGGTGATGGTTCCATCATATTTATGCCGAACATAAAGCGGGGCCACAAAACCGAAGTTTTTTAATATTGGTTCACAAAGGTGTTTAATCCACTGTGGGGTGATGCTCTTGAGGTCGGCATCGACCACTACAATGGCCTTGGCCTTGAGGTCTATGGCTTTGGTGAATAAATTTCGAAGGTTGTGGCCCTTGCCCTTAATTCCGGGCGGCGTGGATATGTAGATTGTGGAAATTTCCGTAGGTGTTCCTAAAAAGGCGTCTCGAGTGGAGTCGGTGGAGTTGTTGTCACAGTTGATAATGACCGATTTCGGGTCGCCGGAGTACTGCAGCATGCCTTCATTCGCCTTGGCCGTGGGCAAGGATATGTTCTCCGCTTCGTTATATGAGGGAATACCTACGACTATTTCAACTTCATTCACGCGATCGTTGTTTATTTCCTTAGTGAACATCCAAAGGTCCATGACTCGAAATTTTATTTTACCATAACTTGGAGGTTGATGGCTATGGGATACAATATACGTAAGTCAGGGTTTGGCTTAGGCCCAGCCCTCGGAGAAGCATTACTAATTATGATTATATCTGAAACCGAACACCTTAACAACGTTTATGTTGGACCTTGAAAATGCGGGCAAGCGTATTCCCCTGAGCTTGCCGCGGGGAGCTTCAATTCACCAATTACCAAACCACCGGGCGCGGACATGGTTCGGCGCATAATAAATGAATCATACGGAACAACATGGCCGTTCATGATTTAGTTGTTTACAAGATATAGTATTAAGTATGATTTGTCCTCATGATTTGGTATACTTTCCTGCATCATTTCCCGTCTGATTCGGTCGTAATTTAGATTTTCCCACTGATCCCCACGTAAAAACAATATGATTATTTGGTGCCTCATGATATAAAGTCCACAAGATGTTGTGCCGATTAATGGTGATAAGTATCATTAATATCAGCAGGTTTGGTATTTTATTCTTGTCAGTGGGTCGATTTCCCAATAAAGTGGGAGCGTGTGGGGAAAAGTGGGAATTGGTTTTTGCTGGAACAAGGATAGGTATCAAGGCTGAAGATGTCGCGATTTAGAGGCATATTTGTTCATACGATCGACAGCAAGGGCCGGCTGTCCGTCCCCAATCGGTTTCGCGATGCCTTGAAGGCCAAGCAGGATGAACGTTTGGTGATTACATGGGGACCAAGAAAAAGCTGTTTATGGGTTTATTCCATGGATGGTTGGCTGGGCGTGGAAGAGGATGTCGATCGGTTGCCCGCGGGTCCGGAAAAAGACGCCTTTATGCACCATTTTCTGTCTCCGGCCTTGGACTTGGCCATGGATAAAATGGGGCGGATTCTCGTCCCGAGTGATATGCGCGAAGGGGTTGGTTTGAACCACGAAGTTTCAGTGGTGGGAGCATCGAATAAATTTGAAATTTGGGATCGGGGAAGATTTGAGGCGCATTTGGCCGCCACGCAGGATTCGGCCTTTGACCTTCTGAAATCCAATCCGGTCCGATTGTGATTATAAATGGAATACATCCATCAACCGGTGATGCTGGCCGAAACCATGGCCGCATTGCAACCCACGGCCGGAGGCCGTTACGTGGACGGAACCATTGGCGGGGGTGGGCATAGCCGGGCATTGTTGGAGTTGGTCGGCCCGCATGGCCTGGTGCTGGGACTGGATCGTGACCCTAAGGCCATTGAACACCTAACCGGCACTCTCGGCCGTCAGCAGACCAACCTGGTCTTGAGGCAGGCTAACTTTGCCGATGTGGATTCGGTGCTCATGGATTTGGGTTGGCCGCCGGCGGATGGAATGCTGGTGGATTTGGGCATCAGTTCATGGCAATTGGAAGGTTCGGAGCGCGGATTTTCTTTTAATCGTCCGGAACCGCTGGACATGCGCATGGACCCGGACAGCGATTTGACCGCCGC
>JADFXS010000368.1:0-2449 GCA_015233515.1 Deltaproteobacteria bacterium
CCGATGATGGCCCCGGTCAAACCAACCATAACCATTCCCAGGACGATCATATCCGGCAGGACTAGACGACGCCCCATGGTAATCATGAAACCCAGGCCCGCGTTAGCCGCGACCAATTCAGCGGTGACCAAACAAATCCAGCAGTAAGCCAAGGCAATCTGCAGCGCGCCGAAAATCATGGGCATGGCGGACGGGATACAAAGATTTAAAAAGATTTGCCAGTTGGAAGCGCCATAGGTTCGAGCCATATTGATCAGAGTCGGGTTGGTCATCTTCACGCCGACGTAGGCGTTAATAACACAGGGGACGACCCCGGAAACCCAGATTATGAATATCTTACCCGTCATTCCGATCCCAAACCAAAATACGGCCAGAGGGATAAAGGCTATAGGCGGAATCGGCCGCAGCATTTCAAAAATTGGACGCGCCAGACCTTCAGCCAGTCTGAACCACCCCATT
The DNA here is from genome assembly GCA_015233515.1 of Deltaproteobacteria bacterium. The sequence goes on from JADFXS010000368.1 coordinate 460, forward strand.
AACAGGCCTAAAGGGAGGCCGATAAGGAGCGATAATATGTAACCAACAAAAGCTTCCGTCACGCTGATCAAAAGATGCGTACTCAAAAGCTTGCCGTCCGGCGAAGTATCCGCTAGCTTTCGTAGAAACATCTTGGCCACATCGGTCGGGGTTGCCAATAATTCCTTGGGAATGACTCCCGAATCCACTAGGAGCTGCCAGGCGACGATGAAGGTGATCACACTCAAATAAGGCAAAAATTTCAATATTTTTGGTTCAGATTGAACCCTGGTTATTTCGTGGGTCATGGCCGTTCCTCCGATGAACATGCCGGCAAGCGCATTTCCCGTAGCTTACCGCAGGGTTAGTGAGCAAAGAAACTTAAGCGCGTTGGTTCCCTGCAGGTCGAAGATTCCTCGCGGATCACGGCGAGGAGTTTCAACGTTTTTTGTTAAGGTTTCTTCGTCTCCTTGAAAACTATAAAGCGCCGCCGGTGATTATCTAGCCTGCTCAAAAGTCCACGGCTCGGACGCTTTCGCCCGAGCCGCCCGGTTGGTCGCTTATTTCAGAAATTTATCGGTAATAAAGGGAGTCTTCAAAACCTTGTCGCGTTCATCAGCTTTGAATCGCTTATTTTGGGTAAAAAATTCGGCCACGGCTTTCATCATGAGAAAAGACTTGCTGTCACCCTTGGAAGCATCCATCATTTCCATATTTTGCTGCATGTTAAACATTTTGTAAGTATCCAGCATCAAGGACATCATCTCTTTTTCCATCTCCATGCCGGCCCATTTTTTGAAAAAGCCCCTCGCCTGCTCGGTCAGTGCGGCTTTATTGGAACTCAAATCCTTCAAGTAACGATCAGTCTGCTCAAAATATAACTTTATGAATTTTTTGACTTGAGCTTCATTTTCATCACCCCACTGCTTGGGCACGATCCACACCAGAGGAACACTGGCCCCGGTCATGGCGCCGTCAGCCACCATCGGCCACCCTTTTTGTATGGCGGTCAATGAAAAAGGCACCCAAACGCTGACCGCATCACCAACTCCTGATTCAAACGCGGAGATGGCTTGACCTGGTTCCAAATTTTCAATAACGACATCATTATCCATTAGGCCCAAAGCCCCTAACCAGCCGGAAAGCGCATAATGGGCCGACGTAACCATCGGCACGAGAATCTTTTTACCTTTGACCGATTCAGCAGAGCCGTAAAGGTTGGGATATTTGGGATTTTTTCCTTTATCCTTCAGAATGGGACTATCCGGTCGGACGATGATCATGTTGTTGTAACCATCGTCGGCGGACATGGCCAGCATATAAATTTGGTAGCGCAGAGCGCCCATCAGCGTTGGCACGCCGCCAAGATTCGCCAAGTCCCAGGCCTTGGCCGGCAGAGCTTCTATTTGCGACGCGCCGGAATCAAAGTATAGAAGTTCGAATTCCAACCCGGCTTTTTTATCCAAGCCTTCTTCCATCATACGCCAGACGATAAAAGCTTCCGGTGTGGGCTGCATGCTGAGGCGCAGCTTGAAAGGCTTATCCGCCGCCGAAACACTGAATCCAAAGGCCAGCACTAAAATTACGGACAGAAGAATCAATCGACTAAACCATTTGATACGCATGAAAATGTCTCCTTTTGTTTGCACAGTCAGATTTTAAAAATGTCTCCCGTTACCCGTCTCCAGATATATTTTAATTGGCTTGACCAAGCCAAAATGGCCGCCGTCAGTATTTCTTTAAAGCGTTGACTCTGTCCTTGGTTTCTAATTTTTCCGTTCTTGGAGATAAGCGTGGTTTCCGGATTTTTGAGCCAGCGGGCTTATGGACGTTTGATTTTATGGCCACGCGCATTTTTCTGAGTAATTTTCGACGAGCGTCTCCCGACCGACCAGTGATATATCATCAGATATATCTTTTGATGTAATTATTTATATATTAATTAATACATTTGTCAAGGGCTCTTTTTACGTTTTCCGGATTAAAAAAATACCGAGCAGTTAACCACAAG
>JADFXS010000368.1:2545-3540 GCA_015233515.1 Deltaproteobacteria bacterium
CGGCTGGGATGGTCTGTTCTGTTTCAGCGCATAAATTGAAGCTCCCCGCGGCAAGCTACGGAGAATGCGCTCGCTTGTATATTCAGTTTTTCAGGGAAAGAGGTATTTGCGGCGGCTTAAACCGTCCCCCCAGCATGTATCGGGAAGCGGGATGGAAGAACTTGGCCTTGGTGGCCACCAGTCCTTCGGACCAGGTGCGGCGGTGCAGGACCAGACAGGGTTCGTTCAAGCCCATTTCCAAAAGCTTTCTGATTTTTTTATCGGGAATAATCGCCGTGATGATATGTTCGGCTTCACTTAAAGACGATAAACTGAAGAGATATTTGCTGGGAGTAGTCTTGGTAAAATCCTGGCTCAGGTAGTCCCGGGCGAGCAAAGGATTGACGTGCCGGTCTTCGAGTTGAATGGCCAAACCATTCTCCCGGTGGAGAATAATGGAATGAAAAACCTTGGCTCCGGGTTCCATTTCCATGCCGCGAGCCAAATCGACGGAGGCTGTTTCCGCCGCCAGGAGCAAAACTTCGCTGACATGACTCATGCCGCGTTCCGCAATTTCATCGTCAATACTTTTGATTTCCAGCAAGCTGGAATGGGGAGCCGCCGGGGCGGCCACGAAAGTCCCCACCCCCGGCAGCCGCACCAGGCGTCCCGAGGTGGTCAGCTCCCTCAGAGCCCGATTAACCGTCATCCGGGAGACCCCCAAGGCCTTGACTATTTCAGCTTCGGAAGGAACACGAGCTCCGGCCGCCCATTTGCCGCTACCGATGCCTTCAATGATATAATTTTTTACCTGTTGGTATCGCGGAAATAGTCCGTGCAAAGACGCAGCCTGTCCCGACAGCGGGTGATGGGCTGGAATCCCTGCCATATCAATGGAATTACCGATCTCCTGGGTTGCCGTCTTTTTCTTGTGCCGGATCAATGCTGCTTGGTCTCCTTGCTTCCTGACTGGTGTTTTAAAAAAATATTGACACGCAGGGCTATTATAGATAAAC
>JADFXS010000369.1:0-506 GCA_015233515.1 Deltaproteobacteria bacterium
CGGATTTCAATGAAAGATTCGTGCATGCCTTTGGTTTTACCCAAGAGGATGTGCCGGCGCTGACAGAATGGTGGCAGCCGGCCGATTCGAATTCCACCAGCCGCTTCTGGGTGGAGGACACCTGGGAAACCGCGGTCGATCAGGCGACGGAGGGAAAGACTGATATCAACCCGGTTGAGTACCGGGTGACCTGTAAGAACGGATCGGTGCGCACGGTAATGATCTCAGGCGCCAGGCTGGGGAATAATTTCCTGGTGGCTTTATTCGACATGACCGAAAAGAAACAGGCCGAGGAAGCTCTGAGGGAAAGCGAAGAAAGGCATCGAGCCCTGATACATGGTCTTCCGGATATTGTAATGCGCCTGGACCGCGAAGCCAGACACCTGTTTGTCTCCAATAATATCGAGGAAGTGACCGGTATCGCGGCCTCGCAATTGGTCGGTAAAACCCACGCGGAACTTGGTTTCCCCGAATGGATGAGCTCGTTCTGGGAAGATGCGGTTCAT
>JADFXS010000369.1:660-3532 GCA_015233515.1 Deltaproteobacteria bacterium
GTGGTACTGCTCACCGTCAGGCTGAAGAGAACTATCGGACTCTTTTTCGGGAAATGTTGGATGGTTTTGCCCTGCACGAGATCATTCCGGATGCCTGGGGCAACCCGGTTGATTACCGGTTTTTATCCGTTAATCCGGCATTTGAGAAAGCCACCGGCTTGAAGGCCGATGACATCGTGGGGCGAACGGTCCTGGAAGTTCTGCCGGCGACCGAAGATCACTTGATTCAGACTTATGGGCGGGTAGCCCTGACCGGAGAGCCGGTGTTTTTCGAAAATTCCTTGGGTAAACTGAACAAACAGTTCAAGGTTACGGCTTTTCGGCCGGCGCCCAACCGGTTTGCGTGCATTTTTGAAGATATAACGGAACGACAACTGGCTGAAGCGGAAAATGCCAGACTTCAAGATCAACTTCAGCAGGCGCAAAAAATGGAAGCTGTAGGCACCTTGGCCGGCGGCATAGCCCACGATTTCAACAACCTGCTTCAGGCCATCAACGGGTTTACCGGACTGCTTCTTTGGGATAAAAGCGAGATCGACCCGGATTATCCCAAATTAAAGGCTATTTCCACGGCCTGCGGCCGAGCCGCTCAACTGGTTAAACAGCTGCTTCTCTTCAGTCGCAAGGTCAAAGCGGACAGCAAGCCTCTGGAACTCAACCGCGAGATCGAACATGCCAAGACCCTGCTCGAGAGAACCATCCCGAAGATGATCGATATTGAGCTTCATCTTGGGAGCAGGCTATGGGCGGTCAAAGCCGATTCCGTGCAAATCGAACAAATGTTATTAAATATCGGCGGTAATGCGGCTGACGCCATGCCGGATGGTGGTAAACTGGTTATTGCCACGCAAAACATTTCTTTAAGCGAAGAATACGCCGATGGCCACATTGATGTCAAACCGGGCAACTACGTTCTTCTAAGCATTTCCGACACTGGTCAAGGGATGGATAAAGAGATTCTTCAACATATCTTTGATCCGTTTTATACCACCAAGGAAATCGGTAAAGGGACGGGATTGGGGCTGGCATCGGTCTACGGTATCGTCAAGGGCCACGGCGGGTACATAACCTGCTACAGCGAAGTTGGTCTTGGAACTACTTTCAATATCTACCTGCCCGCCTTGGAACAGAACGGGATACAACTCGACATCATGCCTGCCGAAGAAAATCCGGTTGGCGGTACGGAGACAATCTTGTTAGCCGACGATGAGGAGTCAATCAGGGAGCTGGCCTCTGCCGCATTCATGCGTTTCGGATACAAGGTTATTGTGGTCGCCAGCGGGGAAGAAGCTTTAGAAGCCTACATCGCCGGCGGAGACCAGATTGATCTGGTCATGCTGGACCTAGGCATGCCGGGGATGGGCGGGTATAAGTGCCTGCATGAAATTATGCAAATCGATCAAGCCGCCAAAGTAATCATCGTCAGCGGTTACTCGATCGCCGATCAAAAGCAAAGGGCGATGGATGCCGGCGCCGCTGGATACGTCGCGAAACCATATCAGCTTAAGGATTTGCTTAACAAGGTTAGAGCGGTCCTGGACGAAAAGACCTGAAGCAACAAAAACGTAAGTAAGTTTTAGCCATTAGGACCGGCGGCCGGGATCACGGTGGGGGTCCACCGGGTCGAGCCCGGCGAAGCCTCCGTCCAACTTATTTTCCCTTCAATAAATTCCTGGCGATGACCAGGCGCATGATTTCGTTAGTGCCTTCGTAAATCTGGGTGATCTTGGCGTCGCGCATGTGGCGTTCCATGGGATATTCCTTGATGTATCCGTAACCGCCTAGAATCTGCACGCCTTCGATGGCCGCACGCATCGCTGCGTCCGAGGCAAACAACTTGGCCATGGCCGCTTCTTTTTCATAGGGAAGGTGTTGGTCTTCCAGATATGCGGCCCGCAGGGTCAGCAGTTCAGCCGCATCCAGTTCCGTGGACATATCGGCCAGTTTCCACTGGATAGCTTGAAAATTCGTAATGAGTTGGTTGAACTGCTCCCGGGTTTTGGCATACGACAGAGCGTCTTCCAAAACCGATCGGCCGATACCGACCGCCTGAGAAGCAATACCGATTCGGCCTCCGTCCAAGGTGGTCAACATCTGTTTGAAGCCCTGACCAGGCTGACCAAGGAGGGCATCAGCCGGGACTCGAGCGTCTTCAAAGACCAGTTCCGCGGTGCCGCTGGCGTTGATGCCCAGTTTTTCTTCCACCCGACCGACTTTAAAACCGGCGGTTTCCCTGAGGTTGACCACAAAAGTGGAAATGCCCTTGTAACCGATGCCTTTTTCGGTGAAAGCCGCCAGCACGCAGTAATCGGAAACGTTACCGTTGGTGATGAATTTTTTTTCGCCATTGATGACCCAATGGTCTCCATCCCGGACCGCCGTGGTGCGCATGGCCGAGGGATCGGAACCGGCGCCGGCTTCGGTCAGGCCATAACAGCCGATGGCCTCTCCAGATGCCACGGGGGTCAAATATTTAAGTTTCTGTTCATGGTTGCCGAAAGCCAAGATCGGGAAGCAGTAGAGCGAGTTGCAGGCGCTCATGATTACCCCGCATGAAGCGCATCCGCGGGAAATCTCTATCATGGCCAGGACGTAGGAGACGTAATCCATGCCGCCGCCGCCGTATTCCTCCGGCACGGCGATGCCCATGAACTTGAGTTCGCCCATTTGCTTGATGATTTCCGCGGGATGGCGGTGGGTTCGGTCCAGTTCCGCGGCCACCGGCTTGATCTGTTCATCGGCAAAACGCCTGGCCATGTCCCGGACCATTTGTTGTTCTTCTGTCAATTGAAAGTCCATGAATCAACCCCCGGATTTAATTATAGCGATGCTCGAAAGTTTTTTCGGAATGATGCGGTCAAAATCTCAGATC
>JADFXS010000370.1:0-1101 GCA_015233515.1 Deltaproteobacteria bacterium
GTGGTACAACCGGCCGCTTCCTTGGCCTGGCAAGCCAAAAGCGCGGGAGCCAAAGTCATTGAAATCAACCTGGAACGAACACCTTTTTCTCACGAAGCCGACCTGGTCTTGCTGGGGCCTTCCGGGGAAATTTTACCGCGGCTGATTAACTGATTTATCTTTATGTCGATTATTACCTTGACCACTGATTTCGGCTTAAAGGATAACTTCGTGGGCGTCATGAAAGGAGTTATTCTAGAGATTAACCTTCAGGCGACCGTGGTGGACTTGACCCATGATCTTCCCCGGCACAACATCAGTCACGCCGGATTCTCCTTGTGGTCCGCCTATTCATATTTTCCCGCCGGGACCATCCACGCCGCCGTGGTGGACCCCGGTGTGGGATCGGCCCGAAGCATTCTGGCCGTTAAAGCCAATAGACATTTTTTTATAGCTCCCGACAATGGTCTTCTCAGCTATATCATGGAAGATGATCCGAATTTTGAAGCCAGACTGATTACCAACCCGGCCTTGCCCTTGTCTTCCGTCAGCCGAACTTTCCGCGGCCGCGACGTCATCGCACCGTCCGCGGCCCATCTGTCGATGGGATTTCCCTTCTGTGAAATCGGCCCGCTAACGTTGGATCTGGTCCGATTGCCGGCACTTTCGCCGAAACGCACTGACGACCTTATAACCGGGCGAGTAATATACGTGGATCATTTCGGCAATCTGATCACCAATATTTCTGAAAACCTTTTGGCGGCCTGGTCGCCGTCGAGCATACACATCACTGTTGGCCATGTGATCTTGAACGGCTTGCGCCCCAACTATGCCAGTGTCCCGGTCGGCGAATATTTGGCGGTCATCGGCAGCAACGGTTTGGTGGAGATAGCCAGGAACATGGGCATAGCTGAAGACCGGCCGCATCTGACTTCCGGAACAGCCGTGGTTATCCGGCGAGTTTGATCTTGAACATGCCGGCGAGCGCATTCCCTCTAGCTTGCTGCGAAGAGCTTCAATAGGCCGGGCAATCCTGTTGAACTGATCGCGGCGCGAAGCGGCCGGCACCGCGGTAGAAGACCACTGCCACATCCGGGTTTAATACTTTTTGGTACCACTCTT
>JADFXS010000370.1:1214-3525 GCA_015233515.1 Deltaproteobacteria bacterium
CGACCTCCACGGGCCAGAATTTTGTTCAATACGCCACAACGGGATCATCCGCCTGGCGGATAGCCAGGGGCGCTCGGTACCACACCTATCGCCAATTGTGGAACGACCGCCCGCAAAGGCGAGACCCTGGAGATTTTCCTCTCCATCTCGATATTGAAACCACCAATCACTGTAATCTCAAGTGCCTCATGTGCCCGCGGACCAAATATATCGCCCGCCGGGACTGGCGTTGGTCTCCACGAGGATTGGGATTCATGATCTTGGATACTTACCGGTATCTGATCGATCAGGCCGCGGATGGTGGGGCATATTCGGTTAAGCTGAATCTTCTCGGAGAACCGCTGCTTCATCCGGAGGTGACGCGCCAGGTGGCCTATGCCCATCAAAAGGGCCTTTATGTCATGATGAACACCAATGCGGTCTTGTTGACGCCGGATACTTCGGTCCGTCTGCTGGAAGCCGGTATCGACGATATTTTTTTTTCCATCGACGCGCCGGATCGAGAAACCTTTGAACGCTTGCGCCCCGGAGCTAGATTTGAGATTGTTATCAATAATATCCGAGGCTTTATCGAAGCCAGGGCGCGATCAGGGTTGGTTCATGTTCAAACCCGCGCCACCATGGTCACCGATGTTTTGGAACCCACTTCGGATCAAATCAGGGGAGAGTATCGACGATTGATGGAAGAATTAGGCGTCGAGGAAATCGGCTTTGGGGCCGAGGACGATCATCTGGCCGATCATTCAACGGAAAATTTGTCCGGAACCGGCGGATTTGTCTGCGAGCAGATTTATCAACGGACATTTATTACCTGGGATGGAGTGATCATTCCCTGCTGCGGTCACTGGGAAAGAGATTATTCCCTTGGTTCCATCGAGAAGACAAGTTTGCCGGCCGCGTGGCAAGGCCAGGCATACAGGCATTTACGGCAGGCCCATGAGGCCGGTTGTTTTCACTCCATAGGAATTTGCCGGCGGTGTAGTGTTCCGTGGTTGGAAGCCAAGGCAAAGGGATAAAAGAGTAATTCACTACTTGCGGGCATCGAGGCGCGTAACTCCTGGCTGCAACGCTCGTTTCCCGATTTTGGCTCCTCGACGTATGGTGAATACGCCTGCGGGCCAAAATCGGTCCAACTTCGCGTTTCGCCTAGGATTTACGCGCCCTATCCGCGATTTGATAGTGGATTTAGGAAAAGGTCTAACCTTTTCGAAAGGACCAAGGTGAATAGTACCAGACAAGCGGATCAACCCAACAGCCGCAAGTCATATCGGGAAGAGAACTACCAGGAACTGATCAAGTCTCAACCTGATTTAGCCCGACTTATTGCCGGGATGGAACCTTCGGCGGATTTGACTTTAGTTGAAGCCAAAACCGGCCAACCGGTGCTGCTTGTCAAGGGAATCAGCCTTCATTCCCGCCACGACCCTGAAGCCGAAGGTCTGACCTTGGCCGAGGCATTTACGACCAAGCATGCCGATCAAGCCGACCGACAGATTGTCCTTTTTGGCTTGGGCTTGGGATATCACCTGCGACCTCTGCTCGCGCATTTCCACCGCCTTATAGTCGTGGAGCCTGATCCGGCCGTGGTTCGGCTGGCCTTGGACCTTTTCGATTGGCGCGATATTTTACCTCGGTTGGACATTGTTATTGATTCAAGCGACTTACCGTCGTTGTTGACGGAAAGGGCTTTTCTCCTGGAACATAAGCCGACGGCTCGACTTCATCCCCTGGAACTGGCTCGCGTTAAAGCTATATGCGACGGTGGCTCCTTAAAAGAGCAAGTCAGAAGTTCCGGCGATCAGTGGAAAATCATGGTGGTTTCACCGGTCAGCGGCGGGTCTTTGCCGGTGGCCAGACATGTAGTTCGCAACCTGACCCGGCTAGGCCATCAGGTCATCGATGTGGATTACAGCGGACTTGATCCCTATTTCCAAGCATTGAAGATGGATAATATCCCTAGGGACCGCCGTGATCAACTGGGGCGGCGGTTGATGTCCTTTATCAGCGAATACGTGACCATGCTGGCGGAAGCCGAAAAACCGGACTTGGTTTTAGCCCTGGCTCAAGCTCCATTGGACATTCAAACCTTGACTTCGCTCCGGGCCATGGGATCGACCACGGCTTTCTGGTTTGTGGAAGACTATCGTTATTTGAGCTATTTTCGTCATATAGCCGCTGGATACGATTATTTTTTCCATATTCAAGGCCCGGCCCTGGAAGCGGAATTATCCCGTTTGGGAGTGCGTCATTTTGCTTCCAGGCCCGGCCCTGGAAGCGGAATTATCCCGTTTGGGAGTGCGTCATTTTGCTT